>NZ_PVUE01000006.1 GCF_003003235.1 Antricoccus suffuscus | reverse complement strand
GCGGCGAAGGCGATGGACGTGCTTGGTAACAAGGAAGCACGCGTGTGGGTGTCGATGGTGAAGGCCATGGTGCCGGAGAAGGCCTGCCAGATCATTGATCAGGCGATCCAGATCCACGGCGCGACCGGCATCTCCCAGTGGTCGCCGCTGTCCGAGATGTATGCGAGCACCCGCACGCTTCGTTTCGCCGATGGACCGGACGAGGTGCACCACATGGTCGTCGGACGGCACGAACTCGCACAGCACTAGCACCAGACAGCTTTTGGACCCGTCGCTGACCTGAATAGGCGAATTGGGTGGCCACCGACCGGAGTTGGCGCAATGGGCAGCGCCCGGGACGTTGATCGTTTCGATTGTGACAGCGAATGTGTCGGCGCGCCTGATCTATCCCGGGTAGGGCCTATGGTTGCCCGTTCCGAGTGTGCATCACCAAGCCCGAGCCGTGTGCGCGCGGCCATAAAGCTCCTACGGCCAAGGAGCACCCGGCCCTCTAGGTCGGACGCTCACGTATCAGTCAGGTGATGAAAGCCTTCTCGCCACGTGGGATAGATCGGCTCCCAGCCGGCGGCGCGCGCCTTGGCATTGGACACAGGACGCCCAAGCGGCGTACCAGGAACCGCTGCTGTGATCTCGGGTTCGGGGGCGCCGATTGCGCGGGCATAGACGGGCAGCCACGAGGTTGCCGGCGCCGGCTCGTCGTCGACGACCTGATAGAGGCCGTCGGGCCAGGCGAGTGCCTCAACCGTTGCCGCGGCGGCGTCGTCGATGTGGACGAAGCAGGTATACGCGGCTGTGGCAGGCAGGCCCCGTTTCCCAACGACGCGGGCGATCTGGCCCTCCGGCGCGTACCAGGTGTCTGGCCCGTAGAGCATGCCGTATCGGAGCACCGTGGCGTGTGGAACCGTCCACGCGAGTTGTTCCATGTCATCAACCGCGGTGCCGGAGACCGCCGCGTCCTCCTCGGTGGCGAGCGTCGTACCGTCTGGGAATACCCACGCGATGGACTGCACGATGATGCGCGTGACGCCGGCATTCTTGGCCGCGGCGACGAGGTTCGCGGTGCCCTCGCGACGGAGTCGGGCGTTGGCGTCCCTGTCGAACCTGCTCAGATCGGTTAACTCGTGCAGGATCAGGTCTGGTGCGGCAGCGATTACCGCGGCGGCGAGCCGGTCGGCGTCGTAGACGTCCACGATCGTGGGAGTCGCGCCGAGCCGTGAGAGTATGTCGACCCGTTCGGAGTGTCTCGTCGTTGCGGTGACGTGGTGCCCAAGGGCGGTGAGACGGGGAATGATTCTGCGACCGAGCGCACCGGCGCCACCGGCGAGAAATATGCGCATTAGGACTTGATCCCTTCTGTTGTTGTCGTGAGCCATTCGTCGAAGGTCTGCGACGACGTGCGACTGCCGGGGTCGGGTAGAAGACCCCCGTTGCGCATGGCTTTACCGGCCGCTCCGGGCATCGGGACCGCCAGCAGCGGATTGTTCTTACCGACGGCCCGCGCGTACTTGCGCACCATGTCGGGAATGTATTCCTCACGCGGTCCCGCGAGATCCGGCTCGAGGTCGCGCGGGAGCCCTTCAGCGATACGCACAAGTTCTGCAGCGACGTCCGCCGCTGCGATCGGTTGGGTGCGCATCTTGGGTGAGATCAGGAGTCCGGCGAGCGTGCCCCGGTTTACGGTCTGTTGGGAGAACTCGTGGAACTGAGTCGTGCGCAGCATCGACCAGGTGCTCCCCGATGCGGTCACCAGGTCTTCCTGGAGGGCTTTGCCCGCGTAGTAGCCCGACCGGTGAGCGGCCGCGCCGATGATCGATAGCGCTACATGGTGGGGTACCCCGGCATCGCGTTCGGCGGTGAGCAGGTTTCCGGTCACGGTCCCGAAGAATGCAAGGATCTTTTTCGTCGATAGCGTCGACGGAGACGATACGTCGATGACGGCATCGACTCCGGTGAGGTGATCGGCCAACCCGTCGACGTTCATCAGGTCGAAACCGCTGCCGCGGCTGAGAACGAGGGGCGTGTGACCGGCCCGCTGTGCTGCGGCGGCGACGTGGCGCCCAACCGCGCCGGTGCCGCCGGCGATCGCGAACTTCACTGTTGATGCTCCCTGATAGATGTGGACTTGCTGGCGGGGAACAGAAGCAGGATGCCAAGTATTGCGCTGATCCCGAGACTGAGTACCGTGCCGGCGGCGTCCGTCGAGGTCCCGACCATGTGACTGATGTGGTAACCGAAATGAAGTACGCCGAACACTGTCCAGCCCAGGCCGGCGACCCGACCGATGGCAACGGTTCGGGAGGCGATCCCGGCAATGCTGATCGCCGTCAGTGCGAGGTAGAGGCTTCCGACATCCCTAATGAGGTGTTCATTGTTCGCTCCGTCCAAGTTGATCCAGCTCAGCCCGAATCCCGGAAAGGACGTGTAAAAGCCATGAGGGAAGAATTGCGCCCACAGTCCTACGTAGAGCCCGACCGCAACGGTCAAGGCGAGGACGGTACGGCGATACGAGTTGTTCATATCCATATAGACAATGTGGCGGCCGCACTTGTGAGGTCTAGTTCCACAACGATAATTTGTCCGGGTTCAAGACCATCCGCACATCGCTCACAAGCTGCTCGACCACCTCTAGGGTGACCACACCGACGATGCGCCCCTGGTTCCACAGAGCGAACCCGAGACCGTCGGGAGTCTGCTGCTCCAGGACCTCCGCACTCGGGTTCTTCGTCAGTGCGCCGAGCAGGAACCGGGCGACGTTCTCGGCGCCGTACACGGGATTGCGCGCCGCCGTCACGACGCCACCCCCGTCCGAGCGCAGGATGACAGCCGGATCAAGGGCGGAAATCAGACCCGCAAGATCGCCGGTGCGAGCGGCCTGGGCGAAGCCGCTCACGACACTGTCATGCTCGGTGCGCGAGGCCCGATGGCGACGGCTGTGCTCCACACGTCGTCGCGCCGCGGTCGCAAGCTGGCGACACGCGGCCGGCGTACGGCCAACTATTGTCGCGATCTCGCTGAAGGGAAGAGCAAAGACGTCATGCAGGACGAAAGCGACCCGCTCCGCCGGTGTCATGGATTCGAGTACGACGAGCAGAGCCGTGCTGATCGAATCGTCGAGCGTGATGCGCTCCAACGGATCGGTGGCAGAGTCGGTCGGCTCCGTGAACGCGAAAGTCGGAACAGGTTCTGGCAACCATGGACCAACGTAACGCTCGCGACGCTTGCGTGCGGAGTTGAGCACGTTGAGGCAGACACGACCTGCGACACGGGTCAGCCAGGCACGCGGCACTTCGATGGCACCGCGTTCTGCCTCGCTCATCCGATACCAGCGGATGTAGGTCTCTTGCACGGCGTCCTCGGCCTCGGGGATGGTGCCGAGCATCCGGTAAGCCAGGGACATCAGGTGTCGCCGTTCGCCCATGACCTCCTGGTCGAGCTCATCTTGCGGCATGAGAATTCTCCTCCGGCTAATACCCCTTAGACCTGGCGCGGGTGCCGTAGGTGAGCTCGTTGCTCGAGTTCCTCGGCGCTGACGTAGATAAGCATCTCTTGGCCGGGCGCGCAGAGCATGACCGCGAGGAACTTGCTGTTGGCGTCGGCGAGATTGTTAGCGGCCTGATAGTGGATGACATCGCCACCCGGTTCCCAGAACGCCTCTCCAGCGCGGATGACTCGCTCGGGCTCGCCCTCAAGCTCGAAAATGATCTCGCCTTCAATGACATAGCCAAAGACGGGGCCGGAGTGCCGGTGCGGCGGGGCCCCGGCGGAGCCAGGCTCGAGCTCGACGGTGACCGTCATGACGTTTGGCTGGCCAAAGTCGAAGCCGGGCTGGACATGATCCAGCACCTCGAGGCCAGTTGTGGGACCGAGCATAGGAGTCTCCCTTCGAATGAGGCCGTGTGCCTCTGCGAGATATGACCCGATAGGTACGCCGAATGTGAGGTGCGGGGCAGATTAATTCAATCAGAGACTCTGGACCCGATTCGACCTCTTATTGCACGCCTCGAGCATCGAGTGGCGCACCGCGCGGCCCACCGCGTGACAGAAGCTCTGCCAGAACTTGTCCATATAGGCGTATCGCAAGCTGTCCTTGGTGGGGTAAGTCTTGGTCCTGGGCCACAGCGCTAGTCTGCCATTGGATTGCCACCCGGGACACCTATGTCACGTCAGCCGCGGCGCATTTCGTAGTGGCGCGGATGTGCTACGGCGTACCGACTGTCGAGCTCTCATGCGGTACGTCGATGTTGTGGCGTGAGATTCCTGCCTCGGGCAGCATGATGAGGTCGGTGGGATATTCCGTCAATCCTGGAGGTCGATCGGCCGCAGTTGCACGGGCGTACGTCACGAAACTTTCGAGAACGCACTTCGCGCGTCGGACCCTGTCGGCGTGTGGCCGCGGTAATCGTTGACCAATTGCCATCTGCGGGATCGTCGGTCGCGATCGTGAACACCGATCGCGAGATACCGCGTTGATCGTGTTCACCTCCGGGCCGACCGGAAAGCCAAGGGCGTGCCTATTGGAAACCTAATCTCGCGTGAACTGCTGGGACTTGGAAGGCGCAGAGCGCGACGCTGCGCCATTCGTATGGACTCACGGAGGGCTTCTCGGCGGTGCGCGTATCCAGCAAAGAGGTGAGCATTCAGTGTCGGACCGTTCCAATCTGCTGGAGCTTTCTCGTACCAGGCGCCCACATCAGTGTCATTGGAACCTGCCGATTCGGCTGGGCGGCTGATATCCCTTTCTCTGCGGTTCGGTCTCTCCCGAATACGAAGCCGGTTCGCAAGCAAAGGATGTCAAGGAACTTGAAGGATGACCGACGTCAGAGCACGGCTATCGGCGCTACCGGACTGGCCGTCGATCCTTCCAAGGGCAAGGGGGCAAGCATGAACAGAAACTCCGAACGGCCTGTGTCGGCGAGAATGGACAGGTCGAGGTTCTCGAGAAGTGGCACGCCATTGCGGTGGAGTAGGCAGAGGTGCACAGGGAACATGCTGCCCGGTTCGCTGGGTTGTACTTCGACGGCGTAATTGTCAACGCCCACGACGGCGACATCGCGTTCGGCAAGCCACTCCGCCGCATCCAACGTCAGTCCAGGCTCATCGCGGTGGTAGTCCGTCGTCGACAGGCCCCTTTCCCACCATCCGGTCCGGACAAGGGCCGCGTCTCCGCTCCGTGGCTGAACGCCGCCCATCTCGTAGGCGCGTTCGAGATCGGTGTCGGTTACCCCCGTGCTTGCGGCGAGCGCTGAACCAGACAGCGCGACGATATCGAGCAGCACCCCTCGCGTGACGATTGGTCGTAACTTGTCCGCGCCACACCGCGCCGCCCCGCGGATGGAGCGAGTGTCCGCGGATGGATGGTTGTTGTATAGGCGATCTCCTTCCCAGCCGTGCGCGAGCGCGTCGAGGTGAGTGCCGCTGTGGGTCGGCATTAGGACGGTGTCCTCGGCAAACTTGAAATTGCTGGTTCGTCGTGTGCCGACGGCGTAGTCGCCAGCGTCGCGGTCCATGAATCTGGCCGGTGAATGGCGATGCGGTGACGTCATCGCCACCGGCCCACACGGTTGCGCCAGCGATATGACGGTGCCTTCCGTAACCTGCTCGACGCCACGTTTGACGGTGGCCGCCGTTAACAAGTTCAGCGCACCGGCCTCGTCGTCGGGGCCCCAGCGCCCCCAGTTGCTGTGTGTCATTGGGAGTGCGCACCCGTCCGTAACGATGCGGTTGACGAGAGCGTTGGCCGGGTCCTGAGAAGTCGGGATTTCAGGTATGTGCTCATATTGCCTCTCTCGTTTTGTTCCGCTGTACGTCGACTCTTCTGGTTCAACGCGACTTGAACTCTCTTGACTCACATCCTTGTACACGCCTACCGTTGTTACAAGATTGCGAATCGAACTTCGAGTTTTCGAATATGTCCTCGGCGCGTTCGGTGGACAGCTGATAAGGGGTGGCGGGTGTCGTTATCCGAGCAGATCACGACGAAGTGTTCCGTCCTGCCATGATGCCGACCACGATTCCAGCGGCCCGTACACTTCCGGCGCTGCTGAGTGAGTGCGCGTCGGGTCGTCCTGACCGGGAGGCATTAGTCGCCGGCGACAGGCGGTTCAGTTATGCAGACCTCGATTCCGGTGCGCGTCGGATAGCGCGCGGACTGGCCAGGATCGGTGTTGAAGACGGTGATGTCGTGGCACTTCTGGCCCCGAATACTCCCGAATGGCTGATGGCTTCTTTTGGTGCGCTTGGCGCTGGAGCCCGAGTCGACGCGTTCAACACCTGGGTGCGGGCCTACGACCTCGAGCAACTCCTAAGCAGTTCTGGTGCATCGACTCTGATCCTGGCCGACCGGGTCCGCAGCATCGATCTCCTTGCCGAACTGGAGTCGTTGGTACCCGAGATGGGCGAAGCGGAGCCGGGACAATGGAGCAGCGCCCGGTTCCCGAAGTTGCGTGCGGTCGTCGTTCTCGGATCCGATTCGCGGCGCGGCACGCTGCGGTGGGGCGACCTCCTCGGCGATGATTCCGATAGTCCGGCACCGGCCGTTGCCGAACGCGGCGACGGGCCGGCATTCGTGCTGTACACATCGGGTTCGACGACCGCTCCAAAAGCGGTACCACTGCGTCATCGCGACCTTATTGTCAACGGGTTCCACATTGGTGAGCGCATGGGACTTAGCGGGCGAGACCGAGTTTGGCTTGGCTCGCCGCTATTTTGGAGCTACGGCTGCGCTAACGCGTTGATGGCGACAATGGCTCACGGCGCTTGTCTAGTTCTGCAAGAACAATTCGAGCCGGACTCGACCGCAACGCTCATGGACCGTGAAAGAGTAACGGCGGCATACCTGCTCCCGGCAATCATCGACGCCTTGGCCGAGGCACACAACGGTGAGGTTGCGCGACACATCTCAGGCTTGGACTCGCTGCGGACAGGCTTGACGATCGGCAGGCCGGATGAGGTGCGGCGCGCCGCCGTCACACTGGGCGTCGAGCAGATCTGCAATGTCTACGGATCGACGGAGACGTACGGAAACTGCTGCGTGACCGACCATCGTGAGCCGCTCGCGGTGCGGCTCCACACGCAGGGCGCCCCACTACCGGGCGTCGAGGTGCGGGTAATCGACCAGGAGACTGGACTACCAGTCCCCGCCGGTACCCCAGGAGAGCTCCATGTGCGGGGCAGGGTGATGTCTGGATATCTCAACAACCAGGAATCGAACCTCACAGCGTTCACCGCCGATGGGTGGTACCGCACAGGTGACCGGATGATCGTCACTCCGGACGGCGCGGTCGCGTTCGTCGGGCGGATCACCGACATGATCAAGACATCGGGGATCAACGTCTCGCCGGCCGAAGTGGAGAGTTATCTCAGTACCCACCCCGATATCGCCGAAGTCGTCGTCCTGGGAGCGCCGCACCCCTCACGGGAACAGGTAGTTGTCGCATTCGTCGTGTCCCGTTCTGGCGAGCTGGTTGCCGACGAGGTAATCGCGTATTGCAAGGGGCGGATCGCCGGGTACAAGGTCCCGTGGGCCGTCGCGGTGGTTACCGAACTGCCGCGCACCGGCACCGGAAAATTACTAAGGCGTGGGCTTCATGACGATGCGGCGTCGCTCGTCGAAAGCGTGCTGGCCGAGGAGGCACGATGAAGGCCGACCGACTGAGTCGCATCTTCGCTGTAATCCGGTTGATCGCATCCTCGCCTCAGACCATGTCGGTGTCTGAGGTGAGCCGTGCGCTGAAGATGCCCATTAGCAGTACGCATGATCTGCTGCGGACCCTTGTCGAGTTGCGCCAAATCGACAGCGTGGACGGTCAGTACGGAATTGGCCCCGAAGCCATCGCCCTGAGCGCGCAGGTCCTCGACGGTGTCTCGGTCCATGTCGCGGCCCGCCGTCACCTCATCGCATTGACCGAACGGACCGGTGAAGCGGTCTACCTGGCAGTGCCGAGTGGCCAGCAGTTGATCTACGTGGATCGCTACCTCGGTGCCAGGCGGGTCAGCATTCACATTAGGCTTGGCGAACCGCTTTACCTGCACAGCACCTCGGCCGGGAAGTTGTTCGCTGCACTCGATCCCGGCTTTCGACGGAAGCTGTTCCAAGTACGTCGGCCCAGGCTTACTGGGCAGACTATCGTCGACGACGACAAACTCAGCGCGGAACTGGCAGGCATCGCACGCGCGAGGCTCAGCATCACGAGGGGCGAGAGTTTCCTAGGGATCCTCGGCTTAGCGGTCCCGGTCTGGGGTTCCGACGGGACACTTGTCGCCGCGATCCATGTCTCCACTTCGGAGGCCTCCGTCGACGATAAGCGAATGGCCGCGGTTGTTTCTGCCATGCGTGAGGTGGCGACTGGGCTGATGACCGACATCGGTGGGCTTGCGCCGAGTGAACCAGTGGGCGTCGCCCCACCGGGGATCTGACTGGAGTGCTGAGCGTGCGACATACGACGCCCTTCGACAGCGTATTTGGGCGCACTCACACCGTTGGAGCGGTCATGGGAATGGGAGGTGAACATGGCTGAGAATATCCGCCAATTGCTCGCAGACTTCTTGTCCGCTCAACGGGTCGGGGCAGGGCTGCGGATCCTCGACTTGCAGAGGATCGGCGTTGGCAGGTCGAGGCAGAACTGGATTTTCGACCTCGTCGTATCTCGGGCAGGCGAGGAATACCGAGAGCCACTGATATTGCGTCGTGATCCCGAGGGCGGCCTCGTCGAGACAGACCGGACGATCGAATTTAAGGTGCTCCGTGCATTGGAGGCCAGCGACGTTCCGACACCAAAGGCCCGCTGGCTCGACGCACATGGCGCGTGGCTGGGAAAGCCTTCGTTGATCATGTGTCGAGAGCCCGGTGAATGTGACTACCTCGTGCTCAACGGTGAGCGACCTGCCGTGGTACGGGTTCAACTCGCCCACGAATTCTGCGACCTGCTTGCTCAGGTTCACAACATCGACTGGGAATGCCTGCGACTCAACGAATTCCTCGACGACCCGGGCCCGGACGCGGCGCGGCGCGAGTTGAGCAACTGGGTCGCGGTCCTGCGACACGACCAGCTCGAGTCCCATCCGGAGTTGGATCTCGCGATCGATTGGTTCGAGAGACATGCGCCGAGATCGATCCGCACGGTGCTGGTGCACGCAGACTTTAAACCCGGAAACATCCTGCTACAGGGCGACAAGATTGTGGCGCTACTCGACTGGGAACTCGCACACCTCGGCGATCCGCTCGAGGACATCGGCTGGGTGACTCAGCCACTGCGAGCACGAGAGCACCTCATTCCTGGCAGCTGGGAGCTCAACGACCTGTTGGGCAGATATTCCAACTCCACCGGGCTTGACGTGGACCCCATCGCCCTGCGTTGGTGGACTGCCTTCTCGAGCTTTAAGACCGCTGTGATGCAAGTGAGCGGCCTTCGGTCCTTCCTCGACGGCCGAAGCGACGAACCATTCAGGCCAACCCGCCGGGTGCTGAGCACTCTGCTCACCGCCACTACCGACACCGAGGATTAACATGCATCCGACGATTGACGCCCAGTTGCGCGGAGCGGACCGGCTGATCGAGAAGGTCGAAACCAGCGTGCCGCTTACAGAAGAGGCAGCGGAACTACTGACGAACGCGCGACGACTTCTCGTTCGTGTCGCGAAGTCGTGGCATGCGTTGGTGCCATTCTACGAAAGCGACAACCGCGCCATGATCGGATTGTTCGGCGAAGTCTCACCAGTGGTGCCGGACCTGCAGTCCGAGGTCGACCGTGTGACCTCGGCGTGTTCCGCCACTGATGTCATCACCTTGACCAAACGCAATGAGCAATTGCGTGAGCTGCTCTCCCGAGTAATCAGAATTCTTCCATCGACCCCGGCAGGCGGCGAGGCTCGGACGCTGATCGGGGCCTACCTTCTGCGTCGTATCGAGACTGACCCGGCCTGATCCGATCTGGCATCGCCACCTACCAACAAGTAAGGACGCGGATATGACGAACCTGATCCGATCTTCGGCGAATGACTCTCATCTCGACGAGCAGTTCCCGCTGTCGCCGCTTGACGACTTCATGGTGCACCAAACGCCCGATCCGGTCAGGATCATGTGGACCGGCGATCCGCGAGCCTACGAGCGGTACTGGATGATCTGCCATGACCCGACCGGCGAGGTCATGATCGCGACCGGGGGGAGCATCTACCCGAATCTGGACCGTGCCGAGGCGTACGCGATCGTGAACCATCGCGGACAGCACACGACGGTCCGCAGCTTTCGGCGTCTGGGCGCCGACCGTACCGACATGCGGGTCGGTCCGATCGCTCCGGTCATCGTGCGCGGGTTGCGTGAATGGCGCTATGTCCTCGAACCCAACGAATGGGGTATAAGCTACGACCTCTCATTCCTAGACACAACCCGGCAGATATTTCGCGAGCCGTTGTCCGACTCGACCCACGGAACGCCGCCTGGCCGACGTAACGACGTAACAGCGGGTTTTGAAGGATTCGGCGCTGTCGTCGGATGGGTGGATATCAGGGGTACCAGAGTGGAACTGCCTGAGGGATCAATGGGGACACGGGACCGTCACTGGGGCACCGGCAGAGGCGTCGGTGGGCCGTCGCTGTCGCTCGGCGGCCGGTTGCATGTCGGAGTCTCCGGCAACGCATTCGTCCCATTTAAGACCTGGACCCTGTGGGGTGATCGCGTCTACTACCCATTTGGGCACGTCCAACGAGGTGTCACTCGCGTCGGGAAACCAACCAGATGGCTGCGGTTCGAGGACGAAAGCCAGATGTTCGTTGAAGGCGTTGTCGAATACCCGTTGGCTACGGGGGAGACCAAGCGCCTCCATTATGCGCGGATCGACCAGCAGACCGCCTATCTGCGCTGCGGAATGTACGGCGGTACGCCGGGCGGCGGCATCCATCAAGGCAGTTATGACGGACCGGACATGACTGAAGGCGAGACCTATGATCTCTCGGAGTTGCGCACGCGCATCGGTCTACGAGGACTCGACGAGCATCTGTGCCGCGTGACCTGTGAGGGCACGACGGCTATCGGCATCTACCAGACGATCGACCCGGTCGCATATGAGGCCTGTATGACCGGCCGGCCGGGGTGGAACCTCATGGAGTAGAGACGGGATGACTCACATGCTTTCCGACATGACGGTAGTCGACATCAGCCAGCAACTACCAGGTCCGTACGCGAGTGCGTTGTTGATGCAGCTTGGCGCGCACGTGATTAAAATAGAGCCACTGAGGGGCGATCCCTCTCGGACACTCGACCGTGACATGTACGACCTGGTCAACGCGGGCAAGGACATCCATAACATCGATCTGAAAGCGCCGGCTGGAGTCGTTCGGCTCCATGAGTTTGTGCGCTCAGCAGACGTCCTTATCGAAGGGTTCCGCCCTGGCGTGGCGGCTCGGCTAGGAGCCGGCTGGCCAGAGCTCGCGCGTCTGCGCCCACGACTGGTGTACTGCTCGGTCAGCGGGACCGGACAGTCGGGGCCGTACGCGCAGACTCCGGTCCACGATCTGAATCTCCAAGCGATGGCCGGGATCGATCCTGGCCCAGGGATCGGCGTCCCCTGGGTCGACCTGGGCACGGCAACTACCGCCGCGCTCTCGATCGTGGCCGCGTGGCATGAGGCGGGTGTCACCGGCGCCGGAATGTATTTGGACGCGGCAATGCTGGACACCGCCGTAACGTGGAATCGGGTGAAGGCGAGCGCACACGGGCAGCCCCAGCCGACCTATGGGATTTTCCCGACAGCCGACGGCTACGAGGTCGCGATCGCGATCCTAGAAGACCACATTTGGCAACGCTTATGTGTCGCCTTAGGTTGGGACGACTGGGCTGGCAACCGGGAGTTCGCACATTACGCGGACCGGATCGCGGCGGCACCGCAGATCCAGGAGCGACTCGTCGAGAGTGTTTCGCGGATGGGCGTCGATGACCTGACGCGGCTCGCCCAGCTGTACGACCTACCGCTGACCCCGGCCGGTGACAAACCTGCCGCAACCGTCATGACTCAGCTTGAGGCACGAGGTATGGATCAGGATGGTCGCCGCTTTCCATTACCACTCTCGCCGAGGACTAGCGATCGGGACTTCTGATCGAGACCCCGCCGTCTACCGGAAGAAGCACGCCGGTCACGTAGCGCGCCTCATCGGACACCAAATACAGCGCGGCATGTCCGACGTCCCACGCGGTGCCTTCGATCTGCAGCAGGGAGGCCTTCTTACGTCGTTCGCGCAGTTCCTCGTCCATGCCAGCAGACGAGACCATAGGAGTGTACAGCGGCCCAGGAGCTATGCAGTTCACTCGGATCCCTTGGGCCGCGTGGTCGACGGCCATGGCGCGGGTGAGTGATATGACGGCGCCCTTAGCCGTGGTGTACGGCGTGAGGCCTCGTGCGCACCAGGCCGAGATCGAAGATATGTTGACGATTGCGCCTCCGCCGGACGCGATGATCTTGGGAATAATCGCCTTGCTGACGAACACGGTCGACTTCACGTTGACGCCGAGCACGGCATCCCACTCGGCTTCGTCCACTTCGAGAATTGTGCCGCGGCCTTCGCGACCCACATTGTTATCCAATATGTCGATCCGACCCCATAGGCCGGACGCCTCGTCGGCCATCGCGACGCATGCGTCGTACGACGAGAGATCGGCTTCGACCGCAGCCGCGACACCCCCTTCGGCCTTGATCATGTCGACGGTCGTCTGTGCGGCCGCGCGATCACGATCGACAACTGCGACCCGTGCGCCTTCTCTGGCAAAGACAATGGACGCAGCACGTCCCGTGCCGATACCGTCACCTCTTGAGCCGCCGCCGGTAACCACGGCGACTTTCCCTTCGAGCCTTGGACCCCGAATCGGTTCCATATCGTCAGCCGCCTCCTAGCGATCGAGCCCGAGGACGCGCTGCGCGGTGCCGCCGAGCATCGCCGCGACCTCGTGGTCAGTAATCACGACATTGTGTCGATCTGCGATCTCCGGAAGATCTTTGAATACCTGGACCCAATCGGACAGCGACATAACGCTGCTGGACCCTGGACAGTCACTGCCAAATAGCACGCGGTCGAGGCCGATTGCCTTCTTGATCTGGTCAAGTCGATCGATGAACAGCTCCTCTTTCTCTACGTAGTCCCGTTGCCAGAGTGCCAACTCCAGATACATGTTCGGGCTCCATCGTGCGATGTCCAGCGCGATCGGGAACCAGCATCGCATACCCGAGTGCAGGACGATGAACGTCGTATCGGGAAAATCCGCGGCCGGTTCGTCGATGTAGATCGGATCGGCAAATCTACTGATCAACGGCGCGGCAAGAGGGCCGGTGTGGATTGCTACCGGGATGCCAGCGGCGCCGGCGATCTCATAAAGCGGGTAGCACGCTCGGTCGTTAGGGAAGAATCCGGCGCAGGGATGGAGTTTCAGCCCTCGCGCACCGTCCTGTTCGACTGCCTTTTTGAACATTTCGGCCGAGCCTTCCCGTCGCGGGTCGATGCCAAAGAACGCGGTGAACCGTTCCGGGTACTTCGCCGCGAGGTCGGTCGCTAGCCGATTCTCCTCCTCGATCGACAGGGAGGGTTCGCCGAGACGCAGTCCGTAATCGCCCAGCATCACAATCGATCGATCGACGCCTGCACCATCCATCTCTTTGATGATTTGCGCTGACCGTTCGGAAGGATCTTGGCTCGTGGGCTCCCCATGCCCCATGCTCTTTGCATCGTGTGCCGCGATGTCACGTACGCTCGCGTAGCGTTCAAAGACCGACCAAAGGTGGCGGTGCATATCGATGATCACGTGAAACTCCCTCTCTCATAGCGATATTCCGAATCTCGGATGGACTACGCAGTCAGCGGAACCTGGCCTGACCGTCACGAGCCCTCGGCCTGGATCTCCTTCAGCACGGCCTCCGCAGTCCGAAACGACTCAAGCGCCGCTGGTGCGCCGCAGTAGAGAGCCGCCTGCAGAAGAGCTTCCTGGATCTCAGACTCGGTACATCCGTTCCGTACTGCGCCACGCACGTGAACGGAGAACTCGTGCATCCGGTTTAACGCCGTGAGCATTCCGAGGTTGAGCAAGCTGCGGGTTCGTCGGTCCAGCCCCGGTCTGGCCCACGCCGTACCCCATCCGCACGCGGTTACCCATTCCTGTATCGGTCGGCTGAACTCGCTGACGTTCGCCATCGATCGTTCGACGTGAGCGGCGCCCAGCACCTCCTTGCGTACCTCCAGTCCAGCATCGAAGTTCCCTTCTGTAGTCGAATCCTCACTCATCCGAACACGCCTCCTCTTGGCTTCTTCAATAGCGCCAGTGCGTTCATTGATTCTTCGCGCCAACCCATTCGAAGTGTGCGTTGACGGCGTCCGAGAATGCGACCGGATTTTCCAGGTGTGCCATGTGTGGAGCATCGATCTCGCAATAACGTGACTGCGCCAGCCCGGCTGCCATCTTTCGCACGATCGCCGGCGGACTTGACACGTCATGAGTACCCGCAAGGCAGGTCGCAGGTGCCGCGATCTCACCAAGGCGCGCCCACACGTCGTGACCGCCGAGAGCCCTCCAGGTATCGGCAAGTGCACCCGTGTCCATCGCGAGAAGTCTTTCACGCGCGTACACCATCGGATCGGGCCAGTCAGTCTGGGCGAGGGCATTCGTGGTGAACCAGCGGGTCAGTGTGTCCTGCAGCATTCCTTCGGCGCCGCGCTCCTCGGTAGTAGCAGCGCGCGCTTCCATTACGTCTTGCTTGCCGCCCGCGCTGGTGCACGCGAGGACCAGCGAGAGTACTGCGTCGGGGTGTTTCAGCGCTAGATGTAGCGCGACCATGCCGCCCATGGAAGCGCCGACAACATGGACGGGCTCGTGCACCCATCCCACGATCTCGTCCGCCATGTCGTCGAGCGTGAGCCCGGGTCGCGACCGGGTCCGGTCCCCGTGACCGGGGAATGTGACCGCCCGGTGTTTCGGAATCGTCGTCCAGGACGACGATTGATGGTCGAGCCCGACCGGATGAAGGAAAAGTATGTTCGACTCGGTCATGACTTTGCCTTCCCCCGTGACGCGTTCGCTGCTCACGCCCGAACCGCCTTGACCCTGTATCCGTCGGGAATCGTCGGCGTGATGTCTTGGTAGATGTTGCGCGTCAGCGTCAGGAAATGGGGGCGCAGATTCTTAGACCACTCGCTCGGCGGCGAGATCCGTAAGTAGTCCTCTGCCGACAGGACGTCGATATTTTCCAGTTCATAGATAGCGAGGTACTTCGGTGCGCCTTCTGTAGCGACGTAGCGGCGCGCAGAGATGAAGCCCGGGCACTCGAGTCGCTCCGGGAAGTGCTCTTCGTTGTACCAGCGGTTGAATTCGTCCTCGTACTCCAACTCAATGTCGATCATCACAAGTAACAGACCCGAACCCTTCGTGACTTCGCTCATCGGTTCGTCTCCCTCTCTTCAGGCGGCGCGGACGACGTCCTGGCCGGATGTCTCTCTTATGTGATGGCGCCGGCAGCGGAATATGCGTCCTCCACAAGCCGCATCGCGGCTGCCATGTCGTCCATCGTGGCGACCGGAGCTCGGCCAGTTCTGACTCTGTCGAGTACGTCCCTGACGAACAATGGATAGTGCGAAACATTGGTCGTCATCACAGCAAGGTCTGTCCGCGATCCGCTGTCGTCGTACACCAGTAACCGGTTCGGGCCGGTCGCAACCAGATAACTGTGCTCGGTCTTGATCGTGAAGTGCATGTCGAAACTGCTGTGTGGCCCTGGGAAGAGATAGCCGGTCTCGGCGACCGCGCGCCGCGATCCGCATCGCAGCGCGACGAGTGAGTAGTCTTCGATACCCAGGCCGTACGCGGCATTGGACATCGCAGCGGACGCGACCGACGTGCCCGCGCCGAAGATGAATCTCGCGAAATCGAGGAGATGCACGCCAAGATTAATAGTGCAGCCGCCACCGGAGCGTTGTGGATCGAGCATCCAGGCGCAGTCGGAATCGACGTATCGCGACGGTGGACCCGCGATCCATCGAAGTGACATATAGCTGACTTCCTCGTCCGCAAATCGCTTGCGCATCTCGGCTAACAGTTCACTCTGCCGCCACACAAAAGGAACAGCGGCGAACACATCGTGCTCGGAGCAGTTGCGCGCGAGTTCCTCCACTTCGATGCTTGAAACGCCGCACGGCTTCTCCATCGCAAAGGCGATCCGTTGGTCCGCAAGGTAGTTGCCCAATGCGGCCATGCGGTAGTGCTCTCCCAAGGCGAGGACAAAGTCCGGGTGAAGGTCGCCGCACATCTGCTCGTACGAGGCGTATGCCGCGCAGCCGATCTGGCCGGCTATGGACTCGGCGCTCGACAATCGGTCGTCCGAGACACCGACGATCTCGGCTCCCGGTACGCGTACCAACTCCGGCAGATAAAGAGACAGATGCCAGTGGGAGACACCAACTAGTGCTACTCGCATCACCCGCGTCTCCAACATGTCATCGATTCTCGGACCGGTGCGGGCATGTCACACCGCACGGTTGATCCCGCCATCCACGACGATCGTCTGGCCGGTAATGAAACCGGCTTGCTCGGAGCAGAGGTAGGCGCACAACGCGCCGATCTCATGCGGGTCTCCGATTCTGCCCACAGGGACGTTGTCTGCGTAGAGCGAAAGCTGCCGATCAAGGGAAATACCCGCCGACTTGGCCTGATCAAGTTGTAGATGTCGCAAGCGGTCGGTCAGGATCGGACCGGGTGCGATGTTGTTAACGGTGACGCCATCCGTGGCGGCGTCGTTCGCAATGGTCTTGGCGGTGAGCGCGACTGCTGCACGGGTTGCTTCAGAGACGACCAGCTCACTCTGCGGTTCGCGAATACCGTAACCGGTGATCACTACGATCCGCCCGCGCTTCGAGTTGCGCAAGTGCGGCAGCGCCGCACGCATCAACCGCACCGCGCTCATAACCACTGCGCTGTACGAGAATTCCCACTCAGCATCCGTGGTGTCCTCGAACTTCCCCGTCGGAGGTGGCCCGCAGTTAACTACGAGTACGTCCAGCCCACCGAGAGAGCTCACGGTCGCATCGACAAGGTGGTCAATGTCCTTCGCCGAGGTCAGGTCTGCGACGACGCCGCCGACCGCCCCCACCTGGGTGACCGCGACGGCGAGTCGCTCCTGATCACGTGACGAGATGATTACTCGTGAGCCTTCGACCACTAAGGACTCGGCACACGCGCGACCGAGTCCTTGGCTCGCGGCGACGACGAGGGCTCGAACACCCTCTAGACCGAGGTTCATCTCAGCTCAATGCGGTGTGTGGCATAGCCGCTAGTCCAGGATCGGTTTCGCGGTCGCCAACTTCTCTGGATAGATGGTCTTGAGGTCCCCGCTTTGCCACTGAACCATCACGGGCGTGATGTACTTATTTGCGCCGCTCTTGTCATATGCGACCTTGCCAGGAGGTATGGCTGACGCTGGGCCACTGGTGAACTCGGTCGTTCGCAGACCGTCGGCAATCTTCTGAGGATCGCAGGTCTTCTTGTCATTCATCACTTGCGCGATCTCGTAGACTGCTGCCCATGACTCGCCGGCCTCCTGCGGCATGAATTGTTTGTACTGCTTGTTGTACGCCGCGCTTGCCTCTTTCACACCTGGCAACTGAAGGTCTTCGTTCCAGGCAGCTAAGTCCATAACTCCGTCGGATAGTGCTCCGAGCGTCGGAGCGAACTGTGGGGTCAGCCCGCCGCCGCCGCCGGGAGCGGCGATTGGCGTGTTGACCCCTTGCGCTCTGACGCCCTTGATGATCAACGACATATCGGGGAGGTTGCCACCGAGAACGATGGCATCTGCCTTTGCCGCGACGATCTTGCCGACTATCGGCTGCGCGTCCGTCAGGCCGTCCGGGAAGACTACGGTGTCAGCAACCGTGAGGCCGGCAGTTTTCGCCGAGGTCCCCACTGCATCTGCCTGGGCCTTGTTCGATGCGTCGTCGCCGCCCACGATTACGATCGACTTCAAAGGCTTGCCGGCGTTCTTATAAAGACCTTGCAGCGCCTTGATCGTCGTGGCGCCGAATGCCGATGCTTTGGGCGCAATCTGAAATACGTACTTGTAGCCCTTCTGCGTCAACTCGTCGACGTACGACTGGGTGATTAAGGGAACGTGCGCGCTTTCGGTAGCTACCACCGTCGTCAGAGTTAGCGAGCTGAGGTAAGACCCGACGATTGCTGCAATGTCCCCGCCCTGCAGCATGTTCGTCGTTACCGTCTTGGCTTGCGCGGGATTGTCAGAACTCGTGTCAGCACTGACGATGTCGATCTTCGCGCCTTTGAGGTTCTTGATACCGCCATCCGCATTGATAGCTGCGGCCGCGATTTCCATACCCTGCAATGAATTCTGGCCATTCTCGGCCCAGTCACCACTGAGCGGATAGGGCGCACCTATCTTGACCTGGTTGCCGCAGTCCGTGCTGGAACTGCTGGTCTTTGAGCCGGTTGCGACTCCACCGCACGCACTTGCGCACAGCACGCATGCGACGGCGCCGACAAACAATCGCGATCTCATTTGGCTTCTCCTCGACTGGGCGCCAAACCCGTTGATTTCGCTTCGTAGATGCTGCGGCAGCAATACCGATCAGCCATAGCGATTCGGCTCTGGCCACGACTGCCGCCGGTTGCACGGGCTTTCCTGGAACCAACATGACCCATCACTACTTGGAGAAACAGCTCGTCCGACGGCGACGTTTGCCACTCACTTCGTTATGGCGAACGAAACCAAAAGTCTTAGCTAGACGCCATCGGAGAGGCTGTGTGGCGACGGGCTGTCAATTCACATAGTGAAAAGGTGTTCAGTTCTATGAATAAAGTTAATGATCGCGCAATCTGAAGTCAAGTAACAGACGTCCGGAATCTCAGCGGTTTGGGCCGTTTTGCGGATTATCAGACATTTTGGCGGCGTGTCGTCCTATCGGCTCGCGAGCTTCTTGCGGCTACCTCGCAAAGCGGTCAGCGCCACCAGCTACCTCTCGTAGCACTCTTTCGATGGCGACGTGCTCGGTCTCGTAACGGGACGCGGGCATAGACACCGTGACAGCTGCGATGACGATGCCGCCCTCCCGCACCGGAGCGCTCACGCATTGCACACCTGGGGAGAACTCCTCCCGGTCGTAGCTCAGATCGTTTTGCGCGACCTCTGCCAGTTCTCGTCGGTAGGCCTTCTCTGACGTAATGGTATTCGGGCACACCTTCTCGAAGGTCATGTCCGCGATTGCCCGATCCCGGACTTCGTCCGAGGCAAACGCGAGCAGTACCTTCGCACTCGCGCGGGTGTGCGTCATTTTCGAGAAACCCGCGGTTTCCGCCGCGACGCGCAGTGCGTGTGAGGCCTCGATCGTCTCTAGCACGCAGATCTGCAACCCTCGCCACGCAGTGAAGTAGACGGTCTCGCCCGTAAGGGCCGCTACCTTGCGGGTCAACGCCAGGTAGCGGTCCGGAAGGATATCTTGCTGAGATACCGCGTTGGCGATGATCGATGCACTCGGACCGAGCACGTAACGTCGTCTCGCGTCTTTGGCAATCAGTCCTTCGTCGGCGAGGGTGGTGAGTAAGTGGTACGCCGTCGGTTGACTTAAGTCGAACTGTGCTGCAATCTCGCTGGCCGAGTGCCCGTCGATCGACTGAGCTATCGACATGAGAATCCGTGCGGCGCGTGTGACCGACTGGATGCGGGTGCGACTCTTTCCCGGGTTAACCGGGTCCTCACCGTGTGTTATCTTCATCGACTGTTCGATTCATGTTGACCCAATACGTCGACTGAGGTTATCCGCGGACTAATTGCTGTCCACCATCGACCGGCAACAACACGCCGGTAATAAATGCGGCGTCATCAGATGCGAGGAACAGGGCCGCTTTAGCGACGTCCCAGCCAGATCCCATCTTCCCGCCGAGGGGGATACGGGAGTCTCGCGAAGCGATCACGTCCGCTCTCGTCGCTCCGTCTCGTCCCACGCGATTCTCAATCGCCATCGGAGTGTTCATGAGGCCCGGCATGATCGCATTGGCCCGGATGCCGAACTTGGCCTCAGTGATAGCGATATTCTCCGTCATCGCGTTTACCCCGGCCTTGGACGTCCGGTATGCGATGTACGGGTAGTCGGTGATCGCGGCAAGCGACGAGATGCTCACGATTGCCCCCGATCCCTGAGCGCGCATGATGGGAAGAACGTGCTTACAGGTGACAACCATTCCTCTGAGGTTGATGTCGATGCACCGACTGAACGCCGCTTCATCGGTCTCGGTGATCGTCGCATCTCCGCCTGCCAGACTGACACCCACATTGTTGTGCAGTACGTCGATTCTGCCCCCAAACGCGCTCACGCATCCTTCAACTGCCGCTTTGATATCGGCCTCAACCGTGACGTCGGCTCGGACGGCGACGGCGTCGCCACCGTTCTTTAATATCCGGTCTACGGTCGCTTGGGCAGCGTCTAGGTCGCGGTCTGCGGCGACGACTTGCGCGCCTTCGCGCGCAAACAGCAATGCTGTCGCCCGGCCGTTCCCGACCGACTGCCCTGGCGTCTGGCCAGCGCCCATTATCAGCGCGACTTTTCCTGAGAGCTTGCCATCTTCGTTAGGCATCTTGACTTCTTTCACTTTATGAATGCTTGATTAACCATTTGACTAAGAGTAAACACGGCTTATAAGGCTCGTCAACACGACAGATAGAGCTCGATAGGTAAGACTAAGAAGGAGCTTTCAACCATGGCCCGCGTCCCATACCTGAACGATGATGATCTCGCTGCTGATGACAAGGAGTTGCTGGCAAGGCCTATCAACCTGTTTCGCGCACTCGCGAACTCGCCAGAAGGCTTACGCCGGCTGCAGGGTGTTGGGGGGTGGATACGGTTCGGCTGTGAGTTAGATCCGCGCCATCGGGAATTGGCGATCCTGCAAGTTGGGTACCTCACCGCGACGGCGTACGAGTGGAGCCATCACGTCAAGATCGGACAGGATTTCGGTGTAACCGAACAAGATATTCGATCCCTGATTGCGGTGACCGAAGGTAAAGATACTGGCGGACATTTCTCTAGCGAGGATCATGCGATCCTAGCTAGCGCGCGTGAACTCACGAGTTCACGCGCACTGACGGACGATACTGCTGCCGCGCTCAAAACATTTCTATCGGATGCGCGGTTGGTAGACCTGGTGATCGTCATTTCTTACTACAACTCCGTTGTACGCGTACTCGGTGGACTGCAGATCGATATCGAGGACGGCTACCAGCCGTACCTCAGGGAGTATCCGCTGGGACACTCCTAGTCGACGCGTAACAGTCAGACGCAGAGCTCAGATGCCGAGATACGCCTCGCGCAGGAAGTCGCTGCCCGACAGTTCGCTGCGTGAACCTTCGAAGGTAACTCTGCCCGTGCTGAGCACAACCCCACGTTCGATGACTTCTAAAGCTTGGGTAGCGTTCTGCTCGATGAGCAGGATTGACACGTTCGTATCACGATGTATCTGGGCAAGTTTGGCGAACATCTCCTCCACGATTACCGGTGCGAGACCGAGCGACGGCTCGTCGAGCATGAGCAGGCGCGGATGCAACATGAGCGCGCGCCCAACAGCGAGCATCTGCTGCTCACCGCCACTGAGGGAGCCAGCTAACTGAGCGCGCCGCTCAGCAAGCCGTGGGAACACCCCGAAAATCTCTTCGAGTCCAGCATCGCGGTCCGCGCGAGAGACTTTGTACCCGCCGAGCCGCAAGTTGTCCAGCACTGACAAAGATGGAAATACGCGGCGACGTTCTGGGACGTGGGCGATACCCACTGCAGGAATCTGGTACGCGGAAAGTCCGTGGAGGGATCTGCCCCCGAAAGAGATCGAGCCGCGCTCTGGTTTCAGCAGTCCGGAGATCGTCTTGAGCAGCGTCGACTTACCCGCGCCATTAGAGCCCAGCACGCCCAGGAACTCGCCTTGTTGAAGCTCGAACGAGACATCAATCAGCGCGCGAATGGCACCGTATCCGACCGTGAGACTGTCGACCCTCAGTATTGGCGGATGGGCGGCCGAGGCTCGACCGTCGGCGGTAGTGTCCGGGTGTTGTGCGGTCATCAGTCCGGCTCCTCGAATTGGCGGGCGGCGCTCACGCCTAGATAGGCCCTAACGACGTTCTTGTCACGCATTACTTGCCGTGGCTCGCCTTCCGCGATCAGTTCGCCGTGGTCAAGGACAAGCACGCGGTCGGCGAGTTCAATGATGACTCGGATGACGTGCTCAATGACGACGATCGTTAGTCCGTCGGCGTTAAGACCTTTGATGACCGAGATGATCTCCGAAGTCTCTGTCGCGGTGAGCCCGCTCATCATCTCGTCAAGTAGCAACACGCGCGGGCTCAGTGCTAAGCCCCGGGCGATCTCGACCTTTTTTTGCAGCGCAAGCGGTAGCTCGCTGACGTTGGCATCAAGCAATTCCGTGATACTGAGCTTGTCCGCGACCGCTCGTGCCTTGTTTCGTGCGGCGGTCATAGACGGCTCGACCGTAGACGCCGCAATAGTGATGTTTTCCTCAACCGACAACTCACCAAACAGCCGAACTGTCTGGAACGTTCGGGCGATACCTGCCCGTGCGACTCGTTCGGGACTTCGACCGACGATCGAGACGTCGTCGATTTTGATTTGCCCTGACGTCACTCGCTGGGCACCTGCGATGGCGTTGAAAGTCGTTGTCTTGCCTGCGCCATTGGGCCCAATGATCCCAAGTATCTCGCGGTTATTCACCATAAAGCTCACGTTGTTGACCGCCAGCAGCCCCCCGAATCGAATCGTGAGTGAACTAACCTTCAGAAGTGGGTTCGGTGCTGTCATCGATCCACCCCCGAGGTAGTGAGGCCGTTATCGCTACCGGGCGAAGTGTCATCAGTAGCGGAACTCTCGGCGTCGGGGGAGTCGCCCTTGGCTCGCCGCTTCCGCGAGGAGAATCGCCGGCGCAGCGCTAGCAGGCCGCGCGGTTCGAACCAGAGAATCGCGAGAACAACTACTGCGTACACAACGAGGTTGAAGCCCGCGGGGAATGTGGAGAGCCCAGAGTTAAGAATCTGCTGGAGTGGGACCAATATCGCCGCGCCAATGACGGGACCCCACAAATAGCCGGAACCTCCGACGAACGCGATCACCGCGATCTGCGTCGCAAGGTTTGCGCCAAACGCGCTATTGGGGTCGATGAAGCGGATATATTCCAGATATATCCCACCGGCAAGTCCCGTCACTACGGCGCTTAAGGCGAGCGCGATGAGCTTGACTCTGGTCGCTAGTACGCCGCACGCCTTAGCCGCGTCCTGATCCGCTCGAATGGCGCGTAGTTGAAGCCCGAACCGGGAACGCAGAATTAGCCACGCGACGATGAAACTTGCCGCGGCGAATATTAGCGCGATGTAGTAGTAACCAAGCTTGTTGTCGAACGAGAACTGAGCGGGGTCATTACCAAGGATCGGCAGGGTGACACCCACGGCGCCGCCTGTGAAGCTCTGAAAATGTGTAGCGAGAATGGCAAACGTTAGGGTCAGGGCGAAGGTTGCCAACGCGAAGAAGATGCCACGAAGACGCAGGGTCAACAAGCCGAGAAGCACGGCGACGACTGCCGCGACGACCATGCCAAGTAGCACGCCAACCCAGGCGTTGCCGTTGAGGCGGTTTTGGAACAGTGCTGCAGTGTAGGCGCCGAGTCCGAAGAAGATGCTATGCCCGAAGGAGATCTGCCCGCCGAACCCACTGATGATGTTCCACCCGATTGACGCCGTCATAAAGATGAGCGCAACGGTGCAGACGCTGAGTAGGAACTGTGTCTGGATAAACCAGTACGGCAAGCTCGCGACCAGAACTGCGACGATCAGGCCGAGCCAACCTGTTGACGTAAGGACCTTTCTCAGACGGGTCATATGCCGACTCGCTTCCGGCTCAGGATACCTTGGGGCCTGAATACGAGGATCAGAACGAAGGCCACGAAGAGCCCCGCGTTCTGTAGGTCGATGGCTACGTAAACGGCGGTCAGTTGCTGGATGATGCCTACGACGATGCCCGCGACGAAGGCCCCGACGATGTCGCCAAGGCCACCCATGACGACAGTGACGAACGCAATGACCAGGAACTGTTGCCCAGTTGTTGGCGTGACGGGGTAGTACATGGCGAGCACACATCCGGCGATCCCGGTCAACATCGTCCCGACGCTAAAGCTCAGGAGGAACACTCTGTTCGGGTTGATGCCGACCATCGATGCCATGTCGCGATCATCGACGGTTGCGCGAATTGCCTTGCCGTAGAGGGTCCTTTGGAGCGCCAGGTATAGCAGCAGGAAAAGCACAACCGCGACTATGAATGAAACAAGGCGCGCCTCACTCAGGTAGATCCCCGCGATGTTGTAACTGTGTCCCAGGAAGCCCGAGACGGACCGCGAGGAAGGGCCAAACAGCATTAGGAGCGAATTGGATATCAAGATGGAGACTGCCAGTGTCAAAACCAGCTGCCCGTGTTGGGCATCTATGGCGGTGATGCCTTTGACTACGAGTGTGCGTCGAATTATCACGCTGTAAATCAAGGCTCCTATTATGAAGGTGCCGATCGCTACGGGAATGATGCTGATCAGTGGGTTGATACCGAGGCTGGTAAACAGTAGTACTGCGCCGAACATCCCTAGGGTTACGAAGTCGCCGTGTGCGAAGTTGATGACGCGAGTGATCCCGAATATGAGCGTGAGACCGCTACTGAACACCCCGTAGAGTCCACCAACGAGGATCCCGCTCATGAGGGTTTGAATCAGCTGTTGCATAGCCTGCCCACACCTCGACCTAACACGAAGTTGCTTTGGTTCGTAAATCCACCTTTCTTTCAAATGGCGAATGCGACCATCACATGATGATGAACGCTAGTTATGCTCAAGCGCAGATGTCAAGGTCTCACGAACTTCAAGGCGCTGTTCGGGGGTGTGGTCAATGCGCTTGCCAGACTGACGTCAGAAGACGGCTAAGAGCGCAAACAAAATTGCTCGCCATGTCCGTCCTATTGGAGTGGAACGAGTCTGCGGCCCAGTACGCCCCGCCGCCGGCAAGGAAAATGTGTATCAGGACCGGGTGCTTTCTGTCATTGTGTGAGCAAGCCGTCAAGGGTCCGGATCGAATAGCGACGGTCGGGAGCTGGTAGTAGACCTCCATTGCCCTTGGCTTTTCCTGCGGCACCGGGCCTTGGGAGATGCCACAGCAGATTGCGCTTGCCTACGGCCCGAGCATACTTTCGCACCATGTCTTGCTTGTGCTCTTCGCGCGGGCCGGCGAGGTCTGGCACCAGCCACCGAGGGCCGCCTTCTGCCAGCCAGCGACGATATCTCGGTTGGCGGTTTGCTCGTGGAACCGCGTAGTGCGCAGCATCGCTCGTGTCTTTCCGCGGCCATCACGATGTCTTCCTGAAATGCTATGCCTGGCTCCCAATCCCGCCCGGGCCGCCGGTCACAAATGGCTACCGCTCGGTGCCGTGTCCATTCAGCGCAGATCCACCGTCTTCTAATCATCAGGGATGGCAGGAGCAATACATGGGGGACTCCAGTGAGCATATTTGGCGCATATCGACTTACTGTCCAATTTTCCCGACGCCCCAACGGGAAGCTCCGCAACGAAGACGTAGCGTTCCGGCCACCAGGACCAAATTTCCATACGCAGCAAGCTCTCGGCTTTCTTCGACCTTGATCCGCGAATCGGATGGGTATAGGCCGCGTACGGTCGAAGTTCTGACGCGTCTGGCAATGCGCCGCCGCAGGTAGCCGGGAGATGGCGCGATGGGCAGCACCGGGAGAGCGTTGATCGTCACCATCGTCGCGATGGTGACGGCAAATGTGTCGGCGCACCTGCTCTTTCCTGGACATGGGCTGATCGTTGCGGCATGCCTGTTCGCAGTCTTGATAGGGATCGCCTTATGGGCAGGGTTAAGCATGGGCGAGCTGGGCCTGGGCCGGGCCACTTGGGCCCGTGGAATGCGTTGGGCGCTGTGGATATTGATTGGGGCCCTCGCAGTATTCGTGGTGGCGTTGCTCCTGCCATGGACTCGAAATCTCGCGAGCGGTCCGGTGCCGGGCGATCCCTGGGTGCGTGTGCTGCTGACGATCCCGCTGGGCACCGTCCTGGTGGAAGAGTTCGCCTTCCGAGGCGTGCTGTGGGCACTGCTGCGACGCCGTTACACGCCGCGTGCCGCGACGCTGGGCTCCGCGGTGCTCTTCGGGCTGTGGCATGTGCTGTCGGCACTCGGCGGGGGCTCGGCTAACGCCGCGGTCGACACCGTCAGCGGCGGGGGCCTAGTCGGGTCGGTGATCCGGATTGCCGGGACCGTGCTGTTCACCGGTGCGGCTGGCGTGCTGTTCGCCGAACTCCGCTATCGCAGTGGCAGTTTGATTCCCTCCATGGCACTACATTGGGCGGTCAACGGTCTGGGCGTGGCCTTCGTAGTCATTGTGCTGGGATGAGAATTCAGCCGTGCTAGGACCTGCACGCCGAATCCAGGTTTGTTAGGCGATACTGATCGCGGGCACTCGCCCCCGATCGGAGGCGACTGTGATGACACCTTCTAGCGGGTCTACGGCATCGGCCAGCGATGCTGAGCCGGTCGAGTCGTCCGCAGTCGAGTCGTCGCCGCCCGAGGACGAGCCAGTCGAGCCGTTGTCGTCCGAGGGCAACTCGGTCGAGCCGATCGCCAGCCCGGAGCCGGTGGATTCGACGCTATCGCGTTGGTATCGGCTGCCGTCGTTGTCCGGAGCCTGGGTTGCGCTGGTGCTTGCCTGCCTGTCCATGACTCCGTCACTGCTGCCTCGGCCCGGACTCGTACAGGGCACGGTGGCCGGGATTACCGGCGCGATCGGCTACGGGCTGGGTCTTATCGGCGCGTGGCTGTGGCGGGAGTTCGCCGGTCGCCGGCAAGTACGCCGCGGTCGCCGCCGTTCCTGGCAGATCTTCTTCGTCGCAGGGGGAGCGCTGTTAGTGGTGTTCTTCGTGCTCGGCCAATACTGGCAACGGCAGAGTAGGACGCTGATCGGCATCGGGTCTGAGAGCCTTGGCTCCATCGCATTGATGCCGGTCGCTGGACTGCTGGTATTCGCACTGCTGATGGCGATCGCGCGCGGTCTGCGCTGGCTGTTCCGGCGGTTGGCCGACTCGCTGACCCGCTGGATGGGAGCCAGGGCGGCCCGCGCGACCGGATGGCTTGCGGTGGCTCTCAGCGTGGTGTTACTGGTCAGCGGCGTCCTGGTGGACGGGGTCATCGCGGTAGCGGACCGCAGTTTCGCGCTGCAGGACACCGGGACAAGCAGTGACGCCCGCGAACCCACGACCGCGTTGCGCTCCGGCGGTCCGGGATCGCTGATCCCCTGGGACACCTTGGGATTCCAGGGCCGCAACTTCGTCGGTCGCGGGCCCACCGAACAGCAGATCAGCGACTTCAACGATTCACCCGCGCTGGCGCCGATCCGCGCCTACGCCGGCATCGAGTCCGCGCCGGAGGACGTGGAGTCTAGGGCCAAGCTTGCCGTTGACGACCTGGTCAGGGCGGGCGGATTCGATCGGAAATACGTGTTGGTCGCCGGCACCACCGGCACCGGCTGGGTGGATCCAGGTGCGCTGTCCAGCGTGGAATACGAAACCGGCGGAGACATCGCCAGTATCGCCATCCAGTATTCGTATCTCCCATCGTGGGCGTCGATAGCGGTGGACCAGCAGCGCGCTCGGGAGGCGGGTCGGGCCTTGTTCGACGCGGTCTACGAACGTTGGTCGCAGTTGCCCGAGGGGAGCCGTCCCAAGCTGCTGCTGTTCGGCGAGAGCCTTGGTTCGTTCGCGCTGGACGCCGCTTTCAGCGGTGAGGCGGATTTGCGCAATCGTATCTCCGGAGCGATCTTCGCCGGGCCGCCCTGGTTTAACCCGTTGCACAAGGAATTCACCGACCAGCGGGATGCCGGTAGCCCAGAAATCCAGCCGGTGTTTCGCGACGGGCGGGTCGTCCGATTCGCCAGTGACCCGGCTACAGGTATCCCGCCGGTCTCGCAGCCATGGGGGACCACGCGGGTCCTGTACCTACAACACGCGTCCGATCCGGTCACGTGGCTGAGCACCGACCTGATCTGGTCGCGCCCGGACTGGTTGTCCGAACCTCGCGGCGCCGACGTCAACCCCAACATGACCTGGCTGCCGGTCATCACGTTCTGGCAGGTCACCATGGACATGCTGGAGCCGGTCGACGTACCGCCGGGACACGGCCACCGCTACACCCAGGAGTACGTCGCGGGCTGGGCGGCCGTCATCCAACCGCCTGGCTGGACACCAGCCAAGACCGACCGGCTGCGGGCGATCGTAATGGGTTTCGAAGACAAGGGCTGACCCGCCGGAACGGCTGAGCAGCCGCCGGCAGATGACGGCGCCGGTACGTCGCGGTTTATCCCGCAGCGAAGGCGTCGATGCCGGTCAGCGCGACCGAATACGACCAAAGCCGTGAGGCATCATCGCGATCGACCGCATGTGCGTCGACGCCCCGGACGCGCGCCGTCGGGCTACCGACTGCCGTCCGCTCCGCGATGTCGCAATCCTCGCAATACACTCCGCCCATTCCCTCCAGCAGCGGCGAGGTGGCCGCCCAAACGGAGGTCGCGGCCCCTTGCTCCGGGGACTTGAAGCGCTCGTTGACCGTGCCGTCTTCGGTTATCCAGCCGGCCGCGATCATCTCGGCTTTAGGTAGATGTCGTTGCAGCTCGGTCATGATTCCGCCTGGATGTACGGCGAAGGCGCGTACGCCGTGGGATGCTCCGAGCGCATCGAGCTGAACGGCGAAAAGACTGTCGGCGGTCTTGGCCTGGCCGTATGCGAGCCACTTGTCATATCCGCTGGTGAACTGGGGATCGTCGAATCGGATACCAGAGAGCTTGTGACCGGTCGAGGTGAGCGCCACGACCCGAGCAGCATCCTGTGCTGTCAGCGCCGGCCAGAGAAGGTTGGTGAGTGCGAAATGGCCCAGGTGGTTCGTCGCGAACTGCGACTCCCAGCCGTCGCCGACTCGAGCTTCCGGCGCCGCCATGATCGCCGCGTTATTAATCAGGATGTCGATGCCGCGCCCGCTCGCGATAAACCGCTCCGCGAACGCGCGAACGCTCCGCAGATCGGCCAGGTCGAGCTCGCCGACCTCGACGTCACCGAGACCTCGGGTGTCCAGCGCCGCGCGCGCGGCCTCCACCCGCCGCGCCGGCACTATGACGGTGGCACCCGCGCCATGGAGAGCGGCAACCGTCTCGATCCCGAGACCCGAGTACCCGCCTGTCACGACCGCGAGCTTGCCCGTTAGATCGATGTTGGTCAGGACTTCACGGGCGGTCGTCTGCCCCCCAAATCCGGAGGGGATGGGGTGTTGGGGTGTCTGATCCATGATTGAAACGTACGCCGCTCGGTCGAACGCCGACGTTTGGTCACTTACCCGCCCGATGAAGCGCTAGCACGTGAGGTTGATTCGGGTGGGCAACCCCATCCATGGGGCCACATCACGTGCGATCTAATGTGACTGGTGGCAGTCCGGCACCCGGCCGTCGATGCCGCCAATTTTCGTCAGGAGCCCCGCGTGTCCGTGCCTGGATCCCCAGCGCCAGCCATGACCTCACAGTCGTTCGACAGCCTGTCCGCTTATCTCGGGTCGCGGGTGACGCTGCAGCACGACGGATCGACCGAGGTCGTCATTCCCGGCGCCGACCGGCTGTCGGATGCCGACGGACATCTGAGTGAGCTCGCCATCTTGTGTGCCATCGACATTGCGACAGGCATGGGAAGCGTGGCGGCCACGGATCCGCCGATGGTGACTCTCACCGCCGACATGGCCGTCAATCTGCTCGCGCGGCCCGCACCCGGTGACCTGCGCACCGTCGGCCGCGTCGTCAAGCCGGGGAAGCGGATTATCATGACCGAGGCCGTTGTCACCGACAGCACGGGATCCCCCGTCGCGTTCGCCACGGTGAGTTGTGCTCCTGTCAAAGAGATCCCGCGCGGTTTCGCCGGCAGGATCCAGCCAGGGGACACTCGTGTCCTGGATCTGCCGGAGTGGGCGAGTGTGCCGATCGAGCAGCAGTACGACACCACGCCGGTCGAGGTAGCTGGCAGCGGACCGGTACCCGTGGCGTCGATCGAGTTGACACCGCGTACGGCGAACCCGTTCGGATTCCTGCACGGCGCCGTAGGCGCCCACCTGTTGCTGTCCGGCGCCCGCCGGGCGGGCCTCGCGCAGGTCGATTCCATTACGGTCCGATACCTTCGGCCGACCGTGGAAGGGCCCGCGGACGTGATCGTGGACGATGTGTTCCGTTCCCACCCCTCGACGGCACTGAGCATGAGCCTTCGAGACCGCGGCACTGGCAAGATCGCCTGCGCCGCACACGTTGTGGGCCCGTCCGCGCAGTTTGCGACTCGCTAAGCCGCGTCGTTCCTGCTAAGCGCAGTCGTACGCCGCGAGGGCGTCTTTCATCGTCAGTTCCAGCGCGTCGGGAGGCGCCAGCGGACCCTTGCCCTGCGTGTAGTTGATCGTGACGCTGCGCTTGCCGCAGATCGCGATGTACCGCCCGACGTCGCTATTCATCGCCCACACCTCGACCTTCTTGCCCGATATGGTGACGGTGTCATTGGATGGATCGCCGACGGACGCGCCTCTGATCCACAGCGTCACCGACGGCGTGATGTAGTCGTTGGTTCCCGACCAGTCGCATCCTGGTTTCGTCTCGTCGGTGATCGGGACCGGCGTGATGTCGGCGAGACCAATAGTCTTGAGGGTCTGCGAGGTCAGTGCTTTACAAGCATCGACATCGGAGGCCGGCGCAGGCGCCGCTGTGACACTCCTGCCGTTGTCGGTCCGAGTTTCCTCGTGCGTCGTGCAGCCTCCGAGACCGACAATCGCAAGGGCCAGAACGGTCGCAACTAATCCTATTTTCACAAAGCGTGACGTTACCAAAGGTCAGACGGGTTATCTCGCAGGCGATGGAGGCGCAGTAGCGAAGCTCTCGGTCATGTGTCCGTCCTCGTAATGCTTATTTGACTGCGTCGGGAATTGACGGATTCGCCGAAGAGGGACTAGCCCGCGGGCAACGCCAGAGGGCCGTCTTCGGCGAAGGCGAGTCGCGCGAACCGTTCACCCATCAACTGGTGTGTGGCGGCATCGGGATGTAACGCATCCGGTAGCGGACGGGTGATCGCGTCGTTCTCGTCGTACAAGTTGCGCCCGTCGAGATAGAACAGATTGGGATCGGTGGTCTGGCGTTCCCGGACGATCCGGTCTAGCTCCTCCCGGATAACAGTCAGGCTCAGCTTCCCGGCGGCGCGTTCTGCGGGGTCGCCGGTAGCGCGGAACCGGAGCACGCCCTCGGCGAGTGCATCGAAATCGAATGCGCCCGGTCCCGGGGTTTCTTCGTGGATGCCGCAGTAGATCGGCGAAACGATCAGGAGGGGGATGTTGGGGTGGCCGTCGCGGATCGTGTCGAGGTAGCCATGCACGGCCGACCCGAAGGCGCGCAGTCGCATGAGGTCGGCGTTGACGAGGTTGATGCCGATTTTCAGGCTGATTACATCGGCGGCGCTGTCGCGGATGGTGCGGGCGATGAACGGGTCGAGCAGGCAACTACCTCCGAGCCCGAGATTAACCAACTCGGTACCGCCGAGGCGAGCGGCGACTGCCGGCCAGGTGGCGCTCGGGTGTGCGGCGTTCGAGCCGTGGCTTATCGAACTGCCGTGGTGAAGCCATATCGGCAACCCGGATGCCGATGCAAGTTCGACGGAGGCATTGGTCCGCAACTCGACGATCTCGGTAATCTCGTTGTGCGGCAGCCATATTTCCACGGTTTTCATCGCGTCAGATAGATCGGCGAACTGCGTCGTACACGCCGTGCCGACTTCTTGGTCAACGCCACCGGTCGACATGTCAATCGTGCGGGTAGTCCCGCCAGAGGTCGCCGAGTGAGCGACGACGTGGCCGTCGATGACGAGGTCGACGACCCCGTCCGGTCGAGGCGGGATGCCGGCGTACGTCGTCCTAGTGCGCAAAGTGTCGATTTCGATCACGGTCGCACGCGTCCGGAAGACTATGCGCACACCAGACGGCTGCGCCTCCACCATCGCAAGTTGCGGATCAGAGCATTGCTTGCGCGCCCACGCCGGGAGCCGATGCGGCAGGACACCGTTCGTTGTCTGCTCCAGTTCGGCGGCACCTCGTACGAGGCTTGCGGTGATCGGGGTCGTGATCCAGTCCTGCGAGGACATGCGGTCGCCTTCCGTGATGGGGATGCGCTCCAGCGCAATAGTTCTCAGTAGTTTGCACGAACCCTGGCCCAAGCACGCCGCCGCCTCCATGGCGAGGCCGGCGCGGCGTGCTTGCTTTTTACTGTCGATCTGACATATTGCAGACGAGAATATTAGCGCGGACCTCACACTGTTTGCGGGTCATCTTGATTGTTGTTGGCCGGCCGAGCCGGAGTGTCGCAACGCGTTTTTCCGTTGTCAGACAGAAGGAGCACGGATGAAGCGAGCACCAAAGATACTGGCCGGATTGATCTGCGCAGGGTTAGTGATGTCCGGTTGTGGCGCCGCGCCAGACCGGAAGACGGCGGCAGAGACCGAGAACTACGGCAACGCCATCAAACTCGCCAAGGACTACGACCCCAACGGCCACTTCGAATTCGCCTACACAAGCTATCCGGCGAGCTGGGATCCGACCAAGAGCATCAATGGCGGCGACAGGACCATGTACGGGCCGGTGTATGACCGACTGCTGCTCGAGGATGCGGCCGGGAAGATCCATCCGATGCTTGCCGAGGAGTTCACGGCCTCGGCGGACAACAAGACGCTGACCCTCAAGCTACGCGCGGGCCTAAAGTTCTCCGACGGTACGCCGTTCGACGCCCAGGCGGTCAAGTTCAACCTCGATCGGAATCGCGGCGAGGGTAGCCGTATCGCAGGGGAGCTTCACCAGATCGAGTCCGTCGAGGTCGTCGATCCGTCCACAGTCAACTTGCACCTCAGCGGTGGCATCGCTCCGATAACGGTGGGGCTCGCCAATTTCGGCGGCACCATGGTCTCCCCGGCGGCGGTGCAGGCCGGGACCATTGACGCAAAGCCGGTTGGTATCGGGCCGTACCTGGCGACGAAGGTGGAAGCCGGCAGCAAAGTGGAATACGAGAAGACGCCGGGATACTGGGATCCTGACGCTCAGCGAGTCGCCACGATGACGTACCAATACATGCCCGACGATCAGACGCGGATCAGCGCGTTGATGTCCGGGACGGTAGATGGGGCAAGCGTCAATCCCGACGAGCTCGACACCGCCGACGGGGCCGGTATGGTGCCCATCGTCCGGCCGGCCGCGCCGTTTATCTACTTCATGGTCAACACGGCCAAGGGCCCGTTTGCAGATCCTGAGGTGCGCAAGGCGCTGAACATGGCGATCGACCGGAAGGCGATCTCGGAGGGTCTGTACGACGGGTACTGCACACCGCAGATCCAACCATTCCCGAAGGGTGGCCCCGGATATAGCGAGAAGCTCGGTGACGGACTTGACGTCTTCCCCTACGATCCCAAGGCCGCCAAGAAGATCATGGAGAAGGCCGGCGTAACGAAGCTTGACGTCGCGACCGCCGCGCCGACCGTCACGATCTACACCAAGTTCGCCGAGATTCTTCAGGACCAACTCGCCGATATCGGCATTAACCTCGAGATCCACTCGCTGCCGCCGAATGCGCAGGTGCAGGAGTTCGCGATCGACAAGGTGACCGAGACCTTCACTTCTATCTACACCGGGATGAACGATCCGGACACGGTCATGAGCCGCTACCTTAACCTCGGCGCGCTCTACAACACTGGCGGCACGGAATACCCCGAACTCGAGAAGTACGGCGCGGAAGGCGCGGCCTCGCTAGATCCGGCCAAACGTAAGCCGGCGTACGAAAAGTTCATGGATGCCTGGGTCGAGAACCCGCCCCATCTGATCCCGGTGTGCACGATCCACCTCGCATCGGCGTACGCCAAAAACGTGTCGGGTGTCGCCCAGAACGCCAGTGGAGCGCCCAATCTGCGCGGTGTTGCGGTCACTAAGAAGTAACCGCGTACCCGATTTACGTGGGCTGGCGAATCCCGACGACACGGTCGGTAACCGTGGTGAGGGACATGCTCGCCCACGTGCCGCGCGTGTACCTAACGTTGGCGAAGCTCGAGGTGCGCGATCACGTGCAGGCGTTAATCCTGGCCTACGAGTCAGGATTAGTCGATCGACATGGCCGGGGTCGACTTCACTCGTTGGATACCGACATCGCTAAATAGGGTCACGCGTGGTCGCTGCCGTGGCAGCCGTTTCGTATGCCGTTATGAGACGACCTAAGGGTTCTACTTCCGGCCGACCGGCGATCACCAATAGACGGTTGGAATTATCCCTCCGACGGGCAATCGACCGTGACCGGAGGCTGCCAGTCGGGCCAGACCAGGCCAAACATCCATGATCTTCCAGGGTGCGATGCGACGTCTACCTGTGGTTATGACCGGCAACCTGTGATTATATTGTGAGAATCTGGCTGACCCGGGGGTCATATCGTGTCGTTGCTCCGCCGTGCCGTCATCGTTTTCGGCGCCTGTCTCGCCTTACTCATCTCCGTATGGCCCGCAGTCGCCAACGCTGCTTCAACATCCGCTTCGGGGTCTCTCACGTCGGGCAGTCCCACCTATGCCCGGCCGGGTGACTGCACCCCGGCCAGCGGCAGTACTACCGTGCCCTACTCGGCCCTCATGTTTCACACTGCCGCGGGAACAGTCGGAAGCACTATGACCGTGACGGTGAACGCGTCGGGGTTCACGCCCGCGATTGGCCTCTACCAGGGTGCGTTTTTAGAGAACAGCCCGATTGCAAATTGCTATGACTCGGTAGTCGGATCGAGTGTCAGCCAACCGTTCGGAACCACCGCAGCTCCCGCCTATGACACATATTGGTACGTCGTCGTCTCCTCGGCGACTGCTGGCCAAACTGGCACGTACTCACTAACCTTCGACTCCTCGACTACCGGGGTTACCTTCGTCGGCGACCAAACTCCTGGCGGCCAATCCGACACCACGCCTCCGACTCTTAGTCTGCCGGCGAATATGACGGTTCCGGCGACGTCCGTGTCGGGTGCCGTGGTGTCGTTTAATGCGACCGCGAACGATGCCGTTGATGGTGTCGTGGTGCCGACTTGTTCGCCCGCGTCGGGGTCGACGTTTCCAGTCGGGACAACGACGGTGTCGTGTACGGCGACGGACGCGGCGAGCAATACGCAGACCGGGAGTTTCTTGGTGACGGTCGCCGATACGACGGCTCCGATTCTTAGTTTGCCGGCGAATATCAGCGTGCCGGCGACGTCCGTGTCGGGTGCCGTGGTGTCGTTTAATGCGACCGCGAACGATGCCGTTGATGGTGTCGTGGTGCCGAGTTGTTCGCCCGCGTCGGGGTCGACGTTCCCGATCGGTACCACGCCGGTGTCGTGCACGGCGACGGATGCGGCCGGGAATTTCGCGTCCGGTACCTTCGCGGTGACCGTGACGATGGTCGATACGACCCCGCCGGTGTTGCAGTTGCCTGCTGATGTCGTCGTTGAGGCGACGGGCGCCGATGGTGCTCCGGTCACCTTTACCGCCACCGCGACTGATGATGTGGATCCCAATCCGGTGGTGGCCTGCGCGCCGACTTCAGGGTCGACGTTCGCTCTGGGGACGACGACGGTGTCATGTACGGCGAGGGATGCGGCAGGAAATTCGGCGAACGATAGTTTCTCGGTGACCGTGGTCGATTCAACGCCGCCGAGTCTTGCTCTACCGGCGGATATAAGTATGTCAGCGACGTCCGCGTCGGGTGCTGTGGTGACTTTTAATGCCACCGCCACCGACCTAGTGAGTGGTGACGTGCCGGTCACTTGTTCGCCCGCGTCGGGGTCGACATTACCGATCGGTACCACGCCGGTGTCGTGCACGGCGACGGATGCCGCCGGGAATGTCGGGACCGGTACGTTTTCGGTGACGGTGACCGATTCGACGGCGCCGGTGTTGCAGCTTCCGATTGACATGACTGTGGCGGCGATGGGCGCCGATGGTGCTCCGGTTACCTTTACCGCCACCGCGACTGATGATGTGGATCCGAGTCCGGTGGTGGATTGCGCGCCGCCGTCAGGGTCGGTCTTCGCGGTCGGGACGACAGTGGTGTCCTGTACGGCGACTGACACCGCCGGGAATACCGGGACCGGTACGTTTTCGGTGACGGTGGCTGATATGACGGCGCCGATGCTGAGCTTGCCGAGTGACATGACGGTAATGGCGACTGATGCGAACGGCGCTGGGGTCACGTTCGGTGCCACGGCGAATGATGCCGTTGATGGTGTCGTGGTGCCGAGTTGCGCGCCGCCGTCGGGATCGGCCTTCCCAATCGGAACGACGACGGTGTCGTGCACGGCGACCGACAATGCTGGGAATGCGGCGACCGGTGCTTTCTCGGTGACGGTGACCGATTCGACGGCGCCGGTGTTGCAGCTTCCGATTGACATGACTGCGGCGGCGACGGGCGCCGATGGTGCTCCGGTCACCTTTACCGCCACCGCGACTGATGATGTGGATCCGAGTCCGGTGGTGGATTGCGCGCCGCCGTCAGGGTCGGTCTTCGCGGTCGGGACGACAGTGGTGTCCTGTACGGCGACCGACAATGCTGGGAATGTGGCGACCGGTGCTTTCTTGGTGACGGTGGCTGATATGACGGCGCCGGTCCTGCAGTTGCCGACTGACATGGTCGCTGAGGCGACGGGCGCTGATGGTGCGCCGGTCACGTTTGCTGTCACGGCGACTGATGATGTGGATCCCAATCCGGTGGTGGTCTGTACGCCGACTTCAGGGTCGACGTTCGCTCTGGGGACGACGACAGTGTCGTGTACAGCGACGGATGCGGCCGGGAATACCGGGACCGGTACGTTTTCGGTGACGGTGACCGATTCGACGGCGCCGGTCCTGCAGTTGCCGACTGACATGGTCGCTGAGGCGACGGGCGCTGATGGTGCGCCGGTCACGTTTGCTGTCACGGCGACTGATGATGTGGATCCGAGTCCGGTGGTGGTCTGTACGCCGACTTCAGGGTCGACGTTCGCTCTGGGGACGACGACGGTGTCGTGTATAGCGACGGATGCGGCCGGGAATACCGCGACCGGTACGTTCTCGGTGACGGTGGCAGATTCGACGGCTCCGGCGTTGCACCTTCCGAATGACATCACCGTGACGGCGAGCGACGCCAATGGTGCCGTGGTCACGTTTGATGCCACGGCCACTGACCTCGTGAGCGGTGACGTACCTGTGAGCTGCATGCCGCCGTCCGGCTCGGTGTTCGCGATCGGGACCACAACGGTGACCTGTACAGCCTCGGACCGCACGGCGACCGTGGGAGTTATGAGTGCGCGGGCCGCAGTGCAGAGCGACCCAGGAAATCTCGCTACCGGTACCTTCACGGTTACCGTCCAAGCGCAACCGGTAGCACCGCCCACCAATGGAACACCGCCAGGAGCGACCGACTCGTCTGCAACGAATCCGACGCCCTCGGGAGCGACCGCCTCGACAACGGCGCGCGCTCTGGCCAGTACCGGGTCACCGCTTAGTAGCCTTGGGATCGCCGCGATCGCCGCAATCCTGCTTGGGGGAGTGCTGCTGGTCACGGGCACTCGCCGCGGGCCACGACGCGACTGGTAAACGTGGCAACTGGCAGCGCGGTGGTTCCTGCCTTTCGAGATTTGAAAGGGCTTACGGCATGGGATCATCGGTCGCGATGTGCAGCATCGTTCGTCCCCGATACCCGACACGCGGGCACTCGCCAGGTCTGGGCGAGTGGTCAGGATGTCGGCGAGCAGTCCGCAGTCCGCAGTGCGGATCGCGACAATCGCCTGCTTGGCGGCTGGATCTGGCGACTCGACAGCGATCTGCATGATTACCGGGGTGCGCCTAATCGGCGGCGCGCTTGAGCGCCCGGCGCAGGAAATCGATGGTGCGGGTGTTCCCGCCGGACGTCGCCGACTGAGCGACGGTGTGACCGTCGATAACCGTGCCCGGCCAGTTCGAGCTCGATAGCGCCTCGTACGAGGCTCGCAGTGATCGGGGTGGTGGTCCAGTCATGAGCGGATCACGACAGCCAGCCCTCGGCCTGCTGCGCGGATCACTCGGAATAGCGCTCAGCGAGAGTGGCGAAAGCGGCCTTGGGTTCCCAGGGCATGTCAGGGTAGGTGACTCCGTGACCCTCTTCGAGGACCTTCACGATGCCGAGGCTGGCCAGATCCAAGTCATCTCGCGGATCACCGTTCGGTCGGTGCGGCAGATTGTATAGAGCGAAAAGGAACACGAAGGCGCTGTCCACACCTTCGGAGTCGAAGATCTCGAGCAGATCGGTCAGGTACGAAGCCTGGCCGGTCTCATCACGGATCAACTCCTCTTTCAGCCGTACAGGGACACCGGCGTTGTCGTACTCGATGACCTCCATGCTGCGCGGGGCGACGTCACTAGCGCCGCTCCAGGTTGCGGTGCCGAAGCCGGTGATCGCGACCGGCTTCCCTTGCGCGACCAGCTTGCGTACGCCTTCTCGGAACTGGTCGGCGACCTCGGCGGATCGGATTAGTTCGACCGTGACGAAGTCGAATAGCTCCCAATCCACATGCTCGAACGGTATGGCGGCGTAGGTAACCATGCCCCGAAAGCGCTCGCGAATCGCGGGCACTGCCTCGCCGAGGAAGTCGTTGAGCCGTTTGCTGAGTGCGGCAATTCGTTCGGGTAGTCCGTCAGGGTCGGCAAGTAGCACGCCTAGTCGCGCTTCGACGTCATCACCGGCGACGAACCCCCTGTTCATGATCGTCAGTTCGACACCAGCCACGAACACGACGTCGGCCCCCTCGGCGCGTAGCCGCTCGGCCCGCTCCGCGCAATCGACGAACAGCTCCAGGCTCTCGCTGGCGGTCTGCTCCAAAGGGTACGGCGAGAACCAGACCTCCAACCCGAGCTCGGCGGCGTACCGCGCGGCCAGCTCCAGTCGGTCGGCGTCGCCGCCGGTGACGTGGACGGCATTGCAATGTAGATCGTCGCGGATGATGGTCAGTTCCCGCTTGACGATCTCGGGGTCGAACCACGGCCGTGAGTTGGTGCCCGAACGCAGAAATCCGGTGTCGTACGTCATGCCCTTGGCTCGCATGGGTAGTCCTTACGTATTGAGAGTGGAAGTTCGCGTCGACAGTATCTGAGAAAGTGCGTGCGCGCAAAATTGCGCACACGCAATAATAATGCGACACTGAACTCGTGACGACACGTCGAACCGGCCTGCGCGAACAGAAGAAGCACGCCACAAGAGAAGCTCTGTCTGCGGCCGCGCTCCAACTGGCCCTGGAGCGGGGGCTCGACAGTCTGCGCGTCAATGACATCGCCGAGGCTGCCGGCGTGGCGCCGAGAACCTACAACAACTACTTCTCGAGCCGAGAGCAGGCGATTATCGCCGCCATCACCGCGGACAGGGAGTCGCGAGTGGCGGCGGCCGTGATCGCTCGCCCTGTGGACGTCAGCCTCTCCGCTGCTGTCGTCGACGCCGTCGTGGGCCAGTACGTTGAGCCAGATAAACACGCTCGCGATGTATTGCTGCTGATCACGACCAATCCGACGCTGCGTGCGTCGTACATCGACGCCGCCGCGATGATCGAGAGCCCGCTCGCTGATGTCCTTGTGGAGCGCTGCGCCCTTATCGACCCGCTGACAGCACGCGTGCTCGCGGCCAGCGTGGGCGCCGCCGTCCGGGTCGCGCTTGACGCGTGGGTGCAGCCCTCGTCGAGCAGTGGGATCGTCGTCCCATCTGGTTCGTTGCCTGATCTGCTACGAACTGCGCTCGCACCTCTGCTCCCCGCGATGGATGCTGCCGAAAGACGCCACCGCGATTGACGAACTGCGTTCAGGAAGTTCGACGAGATTCAGGGTCGTGTCGCCCGGGTCAAGCGGTGGGGCGTAGGGCCGGCACCTGAGGCATGACCTCGTTGACGAACAACTCGAGCCCGCTCATCAGCTCGTCGCGGGTCATGCCCGGCCAGTTCATCCGGAGGGTGAGTTGTGCTGGTTGTACGTCGTCAATGAGCGTCTGAAGCTGGCGGGCGCACGTCGCGGGATCACCGATGATGAAGCGTCCTTTGCGCAGCTCCTCGAATTCCTTGTCGAAACTCTGGCTCTCGGGCAGCACGGTGTCCTGCCCCCACTGTTGGTAGGCGGCGTACTTGACGGCCAGGGACCGGCGTACGACGTCGAGCGCCGCCTCCTCGGTACTGGCGACATAGAGTTCGTGCCCGACGATCATGGGCAGTCCCTCGTTGCCGTACGTCGTACAGGCCCGGCGGAAGATGTCGACCTGTTGCCGGAAGTAGTCGCCATCGACATGCGCAGCCGCTGCGGCCCAGGGGATCCCCATTTTCGCGGTTCGTTCGATCGCCGTCTTCGAATGCGCGGCCATCGAGAGCGGTGGGTGCGGACGCTGGACCGGGCGCAGCGCGATCGGTACGTCGTCGAGTCGCGCGTGGTCCAAGTCTGCGGTGACCCGGTCGGAGGTCCACAACTGCCGCATAAGGTCGATGTTGTCGAGATAGCGTTTGAGCCGCCCCTTCTTGCCGAGCCCGAAGGCGGCGAACTCGAGGTCGCGGTAACCGAGTCCGACGCCCACCGACAGGCGCCCATTCGACATGATATCGACGGTCGCGAGTTGCTCGGCGAGGTCGACCGGATGAGCCAGCGCCGACAGACTGATTCCGGTAGCGATGCGCATGTCGCCGGTCTCGGGGACCAGCCGTGCCAGGATGGCCAGCGGATGCAAGTACTGGAACGGATAGGCCAGGTAGTGCTGCGTGGCGATCACTCCGTCGAAGCCGTGGTCGCGGGCGAAACGCGTCTGTTCTAGCTGCTCGGAGAACCGCGCGACCGGATCGTCTTGCACCGGATACTGCGCCGAGATCATGAGATTGAGCATGACCTCACGACCTAAAAGTGACGTCTCAATCGGAATTTCTGTCGCCATGTATATCTCCGTCTCGACTTGACCTGAAGCCCGATTGTCAAATCATTCGTTGTTGACTACCTACACTTTCACTAACTAGTGTCTCTCAGCAACACCGACCGATCGGCGATGAGACGCCGCCGCGGTGGAATTGTGAATGAGGCAGACCGTATGACCGTGTCCTACTCAGCCGATGTAATCATCGTTGGTCTAGGTGCCGCCGGCTCGTGTGCGGCGATCGCGGCGCATGATGCCGGTGCGTCCGTGATCGTGATCGAGAAGCAGCCGCATGATGCGCACCTACCCAACACGCGCAGGAGCCAGGGTGGTTTCCACAGCCCAGATCCCGACGGGGATCGCGAAGCGCTTATGGAGTATGCGACCGCGATGTTCAGTGGCCGCAACCTGCCCAACCAGCTTGAGGGTGAGCAGGAGGAGTTCGTCGACGAGCTCGCGCGGATCTGGGCAGACAATGCGCCGCAGAACGCCGAGTTTATGCGCGGGCTCGACTCTTCCTTCCAGACTCCGATCAGAGTGGGTGCGGCCTTTCCCGACTTTCCGGGTGCCGCCGAGTCCAAGTACGGTGTCGCGGTTTCCACATATACCGGACAAGCAGACGAGACCGCGCTTCGCGGGCGTACGTCGGATACTCCGAAGGAGCTCAAGGAATCGGGCGAGGCGTTCTATGCGTGCCTGATGATGGGGATCGAATCACGTTCGATACCGGTCCACTTCGCCACCGCGGCGGCGGACCTGATTATCGATGCGACCGGCGAAATCACTGGTGTGCGGGCAAAGCACGACGATGGCGACCGCGAGTTCCACGCGAACCGGGCGGTCATCATCGCGTCGGGCGGTTTTGAGTACAACCCGAAGATGCGCAAGGCGTTTCTCCCGGGCCCCGGCATCGACGGCTGGGCGTTCTATGGATCCGAGGCCAATACCGGTGACGGCATCCAGATGGCGCTGCGTGCCGGTGCCGCACTCTCCGCCGTGGGAATGGTCGCGGGCAGGGTCATCTGCGCGATCCCGGAACGACGCAACGGCCTGCGAATCGGCCTGAACACCTCTGGTGTAGGCAAACCCAACGAGATCGTGGTCGACAACGGCGGGCGGCGCTACGCATCCGAACGGACCATTACCAAGGACCCGAGTCGCTACTTCTTCTACAAAGACGCGTTGCACTTCGACACGCAAAAGTTGGAGTACCCACGAATACCGTCGTGGATGATCTTTGACGCCACGATGATGGACCGCGGCCCCGTGATCAGCCTGCCGACTCTTGCCTATCACGGCCTGGAATGGGGCGAGGACAACCGCAAAGCCCTCGAGCAAGGCTGGATCTTGACGGCACCGACGCTGGAACTATTGGGCGAGGAGATCAACCGTCATTCCGACAGTCGCAAGTCGATGGATGCCAAGACGCTCGCCGCGACAGTGGACAGCTGGAACGATTCGTGCGCTCGCGGGTACGACGCCGACTTCGAGCGGGATCCGGCCACCATGGGTCCGGTCATCACACCGCCGTTCTACGCCATACCGCTCTACCCGGGCGGACCAAACACCAAAGGCGGGATACGCGCCGACGCGAGGCGCCGCGTACTGGACTGGAACGACGAGCCCATCCCGCGTCTGTATGCGGCAGGCGAGATCTGCTCGGTGTTTCAGTTCGCCTATCAGGGCGGCGGAAATCTCGCCGAAGGGATCGTCTTCGGTCGGGTCGCCGGCGCACACGCTGCGGCTGAGACGCCGCACGTGAACGGCAGGTAGCGGAGCGGTCGGCGTACACCTGCGGCCCAGATGACGTCATGCGTTTCGGTTGTCGCCACGACCGAAACGCATGACGTTGTACGAGTGGTTTAGCTGCTCTCGGGGAACAATGCGACGTACCGCGAAAGGTACAGCGGCCATCCCGCGTCGCCCGCCACGCCATCGCGCACAGATTCCCACCCGGGACCGTGCCTGTCGATGTGGCGATGCTCGAGCTCGACCCGCGTGCGTTGTGGAGACTCTGAGATGAACCGGACCTCTACCTCGCTCGTATTGTCCGGGTTGGTCTCGACGCGCCACTGTGGATCGATGTCCCAGCTGAACACGACCCGGTGCGGTGGTTCGAAGGCGAGGACACGTGCCCATCGGCATTCGCTGCCATCGGCGGCGCGGTCGTAGATGTGCCCACCGACATGATTTTCAAACACGGTCTCGGTGATAGGGGACTGGAGCAAGTTGTGCTCGGGTGGTTTGAAGTCGCCGAATCGCTCCGTGAACACGGCGAATGCGCGCTCGATCGGCGCCTCGATGAGGACCTGCTTGAGTACTACTTCATCGGCAGTAGTGGTCATGGTTTCTCCTTGGTTGGTTCGTCCGCGATGTCCGAATATCCGGACAGCGCCCGGTTCCAGAACGTGTCCAGCTGATCACGCAAAGCGGCGACGCCGGCGGGGTTGAGCCGGTAGATGCGGCGAGTGCCGGCGGCCTGTTCGGTGACCAGTCCCGCGTCCTTGAGGACCTTCAGGTGCTGTGACACCGCGGGCCGGGTCACCGGCAGCTCGTCCGCAATCTCGCCGACCGCACGAGGCCGGGTAGCCAGGCATTCGACGATGGCACGCCTGGTCCGGTCGCCGAGGATGGACCATTCATCGCTTGCTTCGTAAGTGGGCACGAACGGTAAGTTACCACTAACGGAATGGTTTGCCAAGGGCGGATCGAGGGCCATTTGCGTGCAGGTGGACCGTTCTGTCCCGCGAGTCGGCCGGTCGTCGGCGGTATCGGCGCGTGGCGCCGGAGACCAGTCCGGCACCGGTACTTTTGCGTGGATTCGTTGTATTGGTTGTAGGTTCAGGAGAGACGCAGTCGGTGACAGGGAGAGACATGGCGGAACGGGTTGGGCACACACGGGTCGCGCAAGAGCGAGACTTTCCCCTTATACAAGAGATTGAGGCAGCGACAGCTCGGATGATCCCGGACTTGCCGGACGGTTTGGGTACGCCGGACCGCGACGGAACGCTGCTGGTGGTTGGTGAGCCTGCAGTCGGGTTTGCACACATAAGTGAGGTCGACGGCAGGTTCAACCTTGAGCGGATCGTCGTTCGACCAGACCAGACACGCCAGGGGCGCGGCACGGAATTGGTGTACGCCGCCGTCCAGCTGGTCGCGACTCGCGGTGGTGACGCGCTGAGTCTTGCCGCGTTTACCGACGTACCCGGCAACGAACCGTTCTTCCGGGCCCTCGGCTTCGCACCCGTCGAACAGCCCGCCGGCCGGGAGCCGGTCACGATGTCAGAGAACCCGACACCTGCTGATAAGCGGATCGTCATGATGAGGCCGATTGCGCCCGGCGTCGTGCCGCGGCCGGCGGTGAGCGTGATCCCCGTCCGCGATGGTGATGCGGGGCTTGAGGTCTTCGTGCAGCACCGCGTGCAGACCATGGACTTTGCCCCTGGGGTGGTCGTTTTTCCTGGCGGGCGTGTCGACCCGGTTGACGCCGAGCACGCGGCGCAGGTTCCCGATGAGCAGCTCGATGAGCTGGTCGACGTTTGGCGCGACTCGGCGTACGTTCGGCAGGCCGAGGATCCTCGGTTCGCCGTACGCGTCATCCTTGCGACCGGAATTCGCGAGGTAGCCGAGGAAACCGGCGTCCAGCTGAGGCCGGACGAATTGATTCCGTGGGATGACTGGACGACCCCGCCTGGCGTCCCGAAGCGGTTCCAAGTGCATTTCATGGTGGCGCACCTGCCGTCCGACGATGAGCGGTCGCCCCAGAACACCACCACAGAGGCATTTAAGTCCGAATGGCTGCCGGTGAGCGAGGTGCTGCGACGAGGCGCTACGGCCGAACTAAAGGTGATGACCCCGACTCGGGTGATCTTGGAAGAGTTAGAGCAGTTCGGCGACGTGGCTACCGTGCTGGCGGCGTGTCCGGAGATTACGCCGGTGCTCTTCGACCACCTTCTCACTCGGCCGCGGCCGCGGCGCAATCTCATGGAAGCGACCGAATAAGGTCATCCGTTCGCGACGCGCTGACCGTTGTGGAGGGTCAGGGATACGTCTCGTAGACCGCCTGCTCGAAGTCGTCCAGCGCGCTGACATATTCGGGGGTATAGAACGGCAGCAACTGCGAGTAGAACGACGCCGTGATGCCACTGTCGCGATCGATCCAGTAATGCGTGTTGATCAGGCCCCACCAACAACCACTCCAGGCGCGACGATGCCCGGGCTTGGTCGCTGTGTTGAGCAGGAGCCCGTAGCCCCACTTGTGTCCGTCACCGAAGTCGAACGGTGCCGACGCCGCCAGGTTGTAGCTGGGGATCGTGCCGGGCACCGACAGGTCGCCGATCTGATTGGAGAATGCTTGCTCGACTACGGTTTCCGGGAGGATCCGAGCGCCGTCCAGTTCGCCGCCGCGCAGAAGCATGCGCTGAAACTTGGCGTAGTCCGCAGGGGTGGACCACAGGCCGCCGCCGCCACTGATGAACTCCGCGTCCGGGTTTGTCGTCAGCGGAGCCGCAACCCACTTCCCACCGGCCAGGGTGTGTGTTGGTACGGCGCGCGCCATATCGAGCTCTTCCGGTGAGAAGCCCGTGTCGTCCATGCCGAGCGGACCAGTGACGCGGTCGCGGACCACCTGGTCGAGAGGTTTGCCGCACACGGCCTCCAGTACGAGGCCGAGCCAGTCCGTACTGAGCGAGTACTCCCACCGGGTGCCAGGATCTGACGTCAACGGCGTGGCGAAGACCGCGCGTTTGCGTTCTAGGATGCTTGGCGTGCCGGTGATCTGAGCCCACCGGAACAAGTCACCGTCCCACACGTCGTACCCGAGCCCCGAGGTGTGGGTGATCAGTTGATGCACCGTCGCCTGCGTGGCCGGCGCGCGCAGTCGCGGGGTGTCCCCATCGAAGCCCTCCAGGACCTTCAGGTCGGCGAACTCCGGACAGTACGACGCGACTGGCGCAGCGAGGTTGAGCAGTCCTTCCTCGACCGCGTGCAGGGCCGCGACGGTCGTGACGATCTTGGTCATCGACGCCATCCGCAGAAGCGAGTTGCTATCGACCCGATCGTCGGATCCGGGACTACGCACCCCCGCGGAGCCGTCGTACAAGACTCCATCGCGGTCCGCGACTATCCCGATAGCCATCGGGACGGCACCTGAACTCACCGCGCGTTGCAGGGATTGTGCAATCACATCAGTCATAAGTTAAGTCTGTACCACCCGCGGCGTACGTTCGGCAATCGTCCTGTCGAAGCCGGCGCCGGACGTCGCTTCGGTCCCTCGTGACTGCGACCTCCTGCTTGTCACGCGTCTTTAGCCGGTACAACGGGGAGACAAGGAACCAAATATGGGTGGTCAGCATCCCGCGAGAATTCTCGGTAACACAAAAGCGGGCGGGCACAGTGTGTGCCCGCCCGCTTTGTTGAGTGCTGTTAGCTGTCGACGCGTTCGATGATGATCGCCGGAGCCATGCCGCCTGCGGCGCACATGGTGACCAGGCCGTAGCGGCCGCCGGTGCGCTCGAGCTCGTCCAAGACGGTACCGATCAGCATCGAGCCGGTCGCCCCGATCGGGTGGCCGAGCGCGATGGCGCCGCCGTTGACGTTGATCTTCGCGCGGTCGATGTCCATGTCGCGGATGAACTTCTCGGTCACGACCGCGAAGGCCTCGTTGACCTCCCACAGATCGATGTCGTCCTTGGTCAAGCCGGCCCGCTCAAGGACCTTCTTCGCAGCCGGGACCGGAGCGTTGAGCATCAGCGTCGGATCGTCACCCATGTTGACGGTGGCGACGACGCGGGCGCGCGGCTTCAGGCCGTGCTTGTCGGCGTACTCCTTCGAGGCGACCAGGACCGCGGCCGCACCATCGACAACGCCCGAGGAGTTACCGGCATGGTGCACCGGCTCGATCTTCAGGTCCGGGAACTTGCGGTTGATCTGATTGCGGAAGGTGTGACCCTCCTCGTCGTACGGCGCGTCGGCAAGCGCGGTGAACGCCGGCTTGAGGTTTGCCAGGGACTCGGCGGTCGTGCCCGGGCGCGGGTACTCGTCCTTGTCCAGCGCGAGCGAGCCGTCCTCGTTGTAGACCGGGATGATCGACTTGTCGAATCGTCCTTCGTCCTGAGCGATCTTGGCGCGCTTCTGGCTCTCCAGGCCCAGTGCATCCAGCGCCTCGCGGGAGATGCCTTCCATCGCCGCGATCGCGTCGCCGCAGATGCCCTGATGCGACTGGGGGTGGATCTCGTCCAGGTGCTCGTTGTGCGAACCCATCAGGGCCGGCGGCAGACCAGCTTCACGCTTCTGTGCCGCCATGGTGCCGGTCAGGCTCATCATCTCGGTGCCACCGGCGATGACCAGGTCTTCCATGCCACTCATGACCTGAGCCGTCGCAAACGCGACCGACGAAATGCCGCCGCCGCAGAAGCGGTCCAGCGACACACCACTGACGGTCTGGTCGAAGCCGGCGTCGAGGGCAGCCATCCGGCCCATGTCGCCGCCCTGCTTGCCTTCCTGCGTCGAGGTCGACCAGATGACGTCCTGCACGTCCTTGGTGTCGAGGTTGTTGCGTTCCTTGATTGCCTTCAGGACGGTCGCGGCCAGGTGCTGCGGGTGCAGATGCGCGAGCGACCCCTTCCCGACCTTGCCGATACCGCGAGGCGTGCGCGCCGCGTCGATGATGTAAGCGTCTGCCATGGTGATGCTCCCTGCCTAAATGAGAACCTGGACATCCTCAGCGAGGCGGCACCGTGGCCGATCGTGAAGAGTCATCTGAAGAAAACACGACGATTGTGTCGATGCTCCATTATGTTACGTCGCATTAGCCTAGCGCCCGCCGCCAGTGCCCGGCTATCGGACATTTGTGCAGAATGTGATAGCAAGACAACGTCGGTTTCAACCGGAAGGACGCTTATGCCTGCAACGCCCCCATTCCGTCTCGATGACAAAATCGCCGTAATTACCGGTGGTAGTCGCGGACTTGGCCGGGAGATGGCCTTCGCCTTCGCCGAACAAGGCGCGACCGTCGTCGTGGCCAGTCGCAAGGAAGACAGCTGCATCGAGACCGCGAAGGAGATCACCGCTGCAACCGGCGCGACCGCCCTCGGGATCGGATGTCACGTTGGTAAGTGGGCCGACTGCGACCGACTCGCCTCGACCGTGCTTGAGCGGTTCGGCAAGATCGACGTACTCGTCAACAACGCCGGCATGTCGCCGCTCTACGACAAGCTCACCGACGTATCGGAGGAACTGTTCAACAAGGTCCTCGACGTAAATCTGAAAGGTCCATTCCGGCTGTCTGCACTCGTCGGTGAACAGATGGTGTCTGCCGGTGGTGGCGTGATCATCAACGTCTCGAGCACCGGATCAGTTGCTCCCCGCGGCGACATAATTCCTTACGCCATGGCCAAATCGGGTCTCAACGCGATGACTCTCGGCCTGGCCCGCGGCTTCTCGCCGACGGTCCGAGTCAACGGCATCATGCCGGGACCGTTCCTGACCGATATCTCCGAGGCATGGGACATGGAGGCCTTCGAGCGGCGGGCACAAAACGACATCCCATTGCAGCGCGGGGGACAGCCGGGCGAGATCGTCGGCGCCGCGCTCTATCTCGCCAGTGACGCGTCGTCGTACACGACCGGCACGATTATCAAGGTCGACGGCGGTTCGGCGTACGGCGCACACTAGCGCTGTGGACGGGGTCTGGTTCAGTGGTGGTTCGCGGATCGATCGTCTCGGTGCGGGCGCAGCACCGCGTAAATGGCGCCACTGACGATGCTGATGATGATGGAACCCCACAACGCCGGCCAGAACCCGTCGACGTGGAAGCCGAGGCCGAGTTTGCCGGCGACCCAGGAGCTGAGTAGCAGCATCAGCGCGTTGATGACAAGCAGGAACAGGCCGAGGGTCAGCACCACGATGCAGCCGGACAGGACGGTGACAATCGGGCGTACGACGGCGTTGACAATGCCGATGATGACCGCGACGCAGACAAGGGTCAGGATCTTGCGCTGATCGGTGCCTCCGCCGAGCGTGATGCCGCTGACCAACCATGCAGCGAGTGCCGTCGCCAGGGCGGTGGCGATGATTCGGGCAAGGATCCGCATTTGGTCATGCTATGCGTGGACGCGGATAACCGCACGCGGCCGCCGGGTGCGCGAAGCGCGCAACCCGGGCGACCGAACGACGGTTACTTGATACCCCAGTCCGCGCAGACCTCGTCCGTGCTCGATCCGGGTGTGGTCGGGGCCTTAGGTACGTCGGTCGCGCTCCGCGAGAAGCGTGGAGCGACACCGGACTGCACCACGCCGTCGATCTCGATGAGCGCGCCACGCTCACGCAGATGCGTGTTGGCCGCGGCCTCATCGAAGTCCAGCACGGGCGTTACGCAGGCATCGGTGCCGCCGAAGACCTGTTCCCAGTCGGCGCGGGTGCGGGACGCGAAAATCTCGGCAAACTGCTTATTGACGTCGGCCCAGGTGCTTTGGTCCATCTGCGTCGGCAGGTCTTTCGGGTCTAGCTCGAGACCGGTCAGCAGGGCCGCGTAGAACTGCGGCTCGATCGCGCCCACAGCGACGTACTTGCCGTCGGAGCAAGGGTACGTGCGGTAAAACGGTGCGGCACCATCGAGGATGTTGGCCTGCCGGCGGTTCTGCCAGACCCCGCCGTTGAGCAGCGACCAGATGGGCTGGCCGAGGGAACTGACGCCGTCGACAATCGCGGCGTCGACCACCTGGCCGCGTCCGGACTGGCCGCGTTCGTGCAGTGCCGCGAGTACGCCGAGCACGAGATAGAGCGAGCCGCCGCCGAAGTCGCCGACCAGGTTGAGCGGTGGTGACGGTGGGGCATTGGTCGTCCCCATCGCGTGCAGCATGCCGGTCAGCCCGATGTAGTTGATGTCGTGTCCGACCGCCGAGGACAGCGGACCGGCTTGACCCCAGCCGGTCATCCGCGCGAACACGAGCCCGGGGTTGGACTCGGTGAACTCGTCCGGTCCGATTCCGAGGCGTTCGGCCACGCCGGGGCGAAATCCGTCGATGACGACGTCGGCCTTAGTGATTAACGCGCGAACGAGGGCCACGCCTTCGTCGGTCTTCATGTCGGCGGCAACCGAGCGGCGTCCGCGCTGTGACCAGTCGGTTTTCGCGCCGTTGCGCAGACTCAGCCCGCCCGCGGGTCGCTCCACCCGTACGGCGTCGGCGCCGAGATCGGACAGCAACATTGCCGCATGGGGTCCGGGCCCGATGCCGCCCAGTTCGACGACCTTCAGACCGGTGAGTGGTCCAGCCATGGAGTGCTCCTTCGTTAGTGATGCGTAGGGTTTTTCGCTATGTCGCACATTAGCCGGAACGGCCCGCCACGGCTTGCTTCGGCCAGGAATCGATGCCTCGACCGGCGTCTTTCCTACTTGGTGCGGGGTCTCGCCAGGCTCGTGACGCGCTCCGGTCCACAACTTATCTGCAACTGAAGTGTTGCGCTATCGAAGTTGTAGTGCAACACTGATGTTGCACTTAACGCATAAGGGAAAGGTACAGGACATGGACAACATGGACCGCATCGAGCGGGAGATTGCAATCGACGCATCGGCGTCTCGAGTATGGGGCCTGATCAGCCAGCCCGGTTGGTACATCAACAACGGTGAGATCACCGAACAGCGGATCGAGCAACGCGGAGACCTGCAGGTAGTGCACCACGCCGAATACGGCGAATTCGCGTTTCGCACGGTCGAGTTAGATGAGCCGAAGTATGCGGCATTCCGCTGGCTCATCGACAAGGACGACACGGACAGCACGTCGACTCTGGTCGAGTTCTGGATCGAGGAAACCGCGCCCGACGCGGTGCTTCTACGAGTCGCCGAGAGTGGTTTCGAGTCGCTGTCCGAGAGTGCCGAGCAACGCCGCGCGCGGTTCGATGACCATGCCGACGGCTGGACCAAAGAGATTGCTTTGGCTGCAAAGCATCTTGCCCAGGTCGGTGCCGATGCCGACCGGTGAGCCAGCCGCCGGCCAGGTGGCCGTGTTTGCGGCGCTCGCCGACGACACTCGATGGGGAATCCTTACCCGTCTCGGCCGGGCGCCGGCCTCGGCGTCCGCGCTTGCCGCGGAGCTTCCGGTCAGTCGTCAGGCGATTGCGCGACACCTCGGCGTACTCGAGGAAGTCGGACTCGTGTCCGCAGAGCGACGCGGACGAGAGCTGCAGTACGTCGCCCTCGGGGCGCGCCTGGTCACTGTCGCGGCCGACCTCGAGCGCATCGCTTCCGGCTGGGACCGTCGGTTGTCACGCATCAAGGCGGTAGCCGAGGGGCGATCGTAGATCTGGTGCTTCGGGAAAGGAAGGTGGCGCTTCGGGCGGATAATGCCCTACCCGAAGCGTCGGGTTCCTGTCCGAGGTGCCATTCCCGTGCTCGGATCAGCGAGGCGTGGGCGCGGCGATCTGCAGCGAGCGCGCGTAGTGCGCTGCGGATAACCGCGCGCCATCGCCGGTGCCGAGACGCTCGCGCAGGCTCGCGGGTGTAGCCGGCGCTGGTGCGACGAGTCCGCGGCGACGTAACTCCGGCACCAGGTGCGTGACGATGTCGGTGAAGGTCCCCGGCCGGGTCACATACATGAAGTTGAACCCGTCGACGTCGGCTTCCTGCTGCCATTCCTCGAGCGTGTCCGCCACCGTGGTGGGGGAGCCGGCCATGACGGGTCCCCGGCCGCCGATGCTGACCCAGCGCGCCAACTCTTCTACGGTCCACTCATGATCGGCGTCGCGCGTGAAGGCATCCAGGGCCGATCGATTCGCGTCCGTGGTGATGTGCACGAGCGGCGCGTCGTACGGGTACTCGGCGAGGTCGACCCCTGTCCAGCCGCCGAACAACGCGAGTGCCCCGCTGAGGCTTGCCGATTGGCGGTAGCTTTCCAGAAGGTCGGCCGCCTCCTCGTCGGATTCACGCACGATCGCGGTCAGCCCCGCGATGATCTTGATGGAGTATGGATCTCGGCCGGCCTTCTCGGCCTCTTCGCGCAGGGCCGAAGTGGTACGCCGCACAGCAGCCGGAGTCGGGCCGATGACAAAGATTGCCTCAGCATGCTTGGCGGCGAACTGACGGCCTCTAGGTGACGCGCCGGCCTGGAAAATCACCGGGGTCCGCTGCGGCGAGGGCTCACACAGGAACGCGCCGGGTACGTCGTAGTACTGGCCGTGATGGCCTATGTCATGCACCTTCGCCGGGTCGGCGTAGATGCCGCGCTCACGGTCACGGACGACCGCGTCGTCCTCCCACGAGTGTTCCCAGAGCTTGTAGCAGACCTCAAGGTATTCGTCGGCGATCTCGTAGCGTTCGTCGTGGGGGATCTGCGCGGTAAAGCCGAGGTTCTTGGCTGCCGAGTCGAGGTAACCGGTGACGACGTTCCAGCCGATTCGGCCCTTGGTGAGGTGATCGAGCGTGGTGAAGCGTCGCGCGAGCGCATAGGGCTGTTCGTACGTCGTCGTCACCGTCACGCCGAATCCGAGATTCTTGGTGGCGGCCGCCATCGCCGATATAGCGGGGATCGGATCGCTGACCGGCACCTGAGCGCCCACCCGGACGGCCTCGTCACGGGACCCGCCGTAGACGTCGTACGTGCCCAGTACGTCGGCGAGGAACAGCGAGTCGAATCCGCCATCCTCAAGGAGGCGCGCCAGGTCGATCCAATGTTCGAGGCTCGTGTAGTCGGCGCTTTGATCATCGTCGCGTGCCCATAGGCCGGGCGACTGGTGTCCGACACAGGCCATGGCGAATGCGTTGAGGGATAGCTTGCGGTTCATCGGGCACCTACCAGTTCGTTGGGGGATTCGGGCGTAGTTGGAGTAGGGGTCACATGTCGGGTCTCTTTGGCGAAGTAGGCCCCGGTCGCTGAAAGTACTGCCAGGAATGCGATGTACGCCGCCACAAGCCACGGTGCGTTAGCGCCAACACCGAGCAGCCACGCCGCGGCAAGAGGAGTCAAGCCACCGCCGAGTACGGCGCCAATCGCGTAGCCAAGTGAGGCGCCGCTGTAGCGCACTTGGGTGGGGAACAGCTCGGAGAACATCGCTCCCTGCGCGCCGTACTGGCTGTCGTGTCCGATGTTGATGCCGAGGATGAACGTCACGATGATCAGCACGCTAGAACCGGTGTCGAGCAGCAGGAAGGCCGGAGCGACGAACACGGCAGTGAAGATTGCGCCGAACAGGTAGACCGGCCGGCGTCCTAATCGGTCGGATAGGGCGCCCCATAGCGGCGTACTGGCCAGGCCGATCACCGACGCGATAATGGTCGCGACGAGGCCGATGTCGGCGCCGTCCGCGCGGACGTGGTTGGCGAGGTAGGTCAGTGCAAACACGGTGTAGAGGGTGAATGAGCCGATTTGGCCGAGGCGCATCGCGACGGCCAGCAGCACTTCGCGGGAGTTGCTCCGGAACACCTCGACGACGGGCGCCTTCTCCAAGCGGTCCTCGTCGCGCAGGGCGAGGAACTCGGCCGATTCGGTGATGGACAACCGCACAATCAATCCGACGACGACGAGTACGGCGCTGGCGATGAAGGGAATCCGCCAACCCCAGGACAGGAAGGCCTCGTGACCGACCAATGCCTGAACTCCGGCGTACGTCGAGGTCGCGAGGATCATGCCCGCGGCCGAGCCGGTCTGCGGGATTGCGCCATACAAGCCTCGTCGTTTGGCCGGGGCGTGTTCGACCGCAAGCAATACCGCGCCACCCCATTCGCTGCCTGCCGAGAGCCCTTGGAGAAGACGCAGCAGGATTAGCAGGAGAGGGGCGGCAATGCCGATCGTGGCGTAGGTCGGAAGGAAACCAACGAGGAAGGTAGCGGTTCCCATCAGGAGCAGGGATGCCACGAGCACACGTTTGCGACCGATCCGGTCACCGAGGTGTCCGGCGATCGCACCGCCGAGCGGGCGGGCCAAGAATCCGACGGCGTACGTCGCGAAGGAGGCGAGCACGCCGCCCGACGCGCTGGCGCCCGGGAAGAACAGCGGGCCGAGGATAAGCGCCGAGGCGGTGCCGTAGATGTAGAAGTCGTACCACTCGATTGCGGTGCCGACGAACGATGCCGCGGCGACCTTTCGGGTGGAATTGCGGACTCGGACAGGAGCCGCAGTCGAGACAGGTGCGGACACAAGTTTCCTTTCAGGGCAGGCCTGTAGCGCCGCCGACGTAATGGCAAGCGTGCAGAGACCCGCGAAGGGGAGCGAGGGGTGGCGAGCGGCCGCAGGCGCGCTCGAAATAGCCTGTACCGCGGTGCGGGTCAGGCGCTAAATGGTGATTAGCTCAGTCAGCAACAACAGCGCGACATGGTGGAACTCCTACATACCGAAGCCCAATGGGCTTGCACTTGCAGGGACTCGGATGAGACCTGCCTGGTCGTTATCCGGAGCACCCCGCCGCAAGTACGAGGGTTGCTGCCCAGCCAGCCGGACCTTGTCACTGGGGCTCGTAACCTTGTTAAACACGTTAGCACGCAGCGGTTCGACGATATATGTGACCTTTGTCAGCGGCGCGTGGGCATAGAGTCCGAAACATGGCTGCTGCGCGATTTCCCGGTCGGATGGTGGTTGCTGGCTGCTTCATTACCTTGATGACGACGTCGGGTCTGTCCTTCTATGGGCTCGCCGTGTACCTGAACGCGTTCAGCAACGAGCGCGGCTGGTCGCTGTCGTCGATCTCGCTTGCGAGCACGGTGTTCTTCGTGTCCTCGGGCGTCCTCGGCTATTTCGTCGCGAAACTGATCGCACGCTTCGATGCGCGGCGAGTCATGGTGGCCGGCGCGATCGTCGGAGCGGTCGCGCTTGCGTTACTCGGCCAGGCGCACGAGCGGTGGCAGCTCTATCTCATCTACGCGGTCTTCGCGTTTGGGTTCGGGGCCGCTGGCCTGATACCGACTACGACGGTCGTCACTCGCTGGTATCAAAGCGGTCGGGCGGTCGCGCTCGCCGTCACGTCCACCGGCCTGTCGGTCGGGGGCATGGTGCTCACGCCGATCGCGAAATGGCTGTCCGACGCCGTCGGTCTCGCCAAGGCCTCGCCGATCCTGGCCATTGTCTGGTTGGTCGGCACGGTGCCGGTCATCGTATTCATGATCAAACCTGCACCGCAGGCGATGGGGTGGTTACCGGACGGTGCGCACGTCGAACGCAACGTCGTGCCGCCGGCGCCCACCGGTGAACTATTCGCGACTGCTTGGCGGTCGCGGTTCTTCCGCTCGATGACCGTCGCCTACGTGCTGATCATGGCGGCGCAGGTCGGCGGCCTTCAGCAGATCGTGAAGCTGACCCAAGAACGCGCTGGTCCGGTTGCGGCCGCGTTCGCGACGTTCGCCGTCGCCGCGATGTCCGTGGTGGCCCGGCTCGCAGGCGGCCGGATGGTCAATCGACTGCCGATGACTGCATTCGCCGTTGGGCTTGGACTCACCCAAGGCGCCTCGCTGGTCCTCATGGCATTTTCCTATTGGACCTGGGCACTGTTCGGAACGATCCTGGTATTCGGCGCGACTATCGGCAATATCGTGCTGATGCAGTCGGTGCTGATCGGGCACCATTTCGGCGTACGCGACTACGGGCGCCTGTTCAGCGTGTCCAGGTTGTTCGTAGTCGTCGGTACGGCGGGCGGTCCGTTCCTGCTGGGCTGGCTGTACGACGTGACCGGTAGTTACGAGGTGCCGTACATCATCGCGGGCGCGCTGTCGGTATCCGGCGCCGTAGTCATGTCGCTGGCTGGCCGGGCCACCGAATATCGCGACGACGCGATGGCATCCGAACTCCCCGTCGCCGGTAACGAAGGCGGTTAGCTGTCACGTTCGTGCAGCGTCGGTGATGCCTTACGCAGCGCGTGATAATCCTCGTTCGACTGGCGCGCGTAGGCCAAACCCCACCGCACGACGGCCTCGTCGAACTTAGGTTTATCGCCGAGGTAGCCGGCGATAAACGCGGCATTCGGGCTTTGAGAGTGGGCACGTGCGAGCGCAGTGCCACAGGCCTCCACATACTCGTTGAATACCCTTGGTTCGAGGTCGGCCGCGTCGATGGAGACGTTGCCGTCGCGGAACTGCCGCACGTAATAGGTGTGCTCATGAACCTCGATGTAGCCGAGAAACGGATCAGACACCGCCTGCAAAATGCGTTGATTCGCCACCACGCGGTACCCGTTGTGATCGGTCGGCCCATGCGTCCCGGGTGGAAGCGATGCCGGCGCGACGCCAAACGTAGTGAGCGCGGAGTCGGTGGCCTCTTTAACCTGTAACACAAGTGGTTCACCGCGCGCGCCGGTCATGACGACGATGTAGCAACGCGTGCCGACACTGCCGACGCCGACAACGCGTCGTACGACATCGGTGGCGGTGTACTGGGACAGCAGGACCGAGACATCGGGTGGCAAGGTCGCGCGGTACTGGTCAACAATCTGCGCTACTTCGCGCTCGTCGCCGACGTCGGCGTGCATGAGGGTGGGTGGGTCTTCGACGATGGTGAGCGTTCCGTCCGCGGCACGGCGAGTGATCTTCCTGATCGCCCGCTCAGAGGTACGTCGTTTTGCACCCTTCAGCGCTTGATTGATAACTTTTTGCCACGACGGGTGGAATCGCGGGTCACTTGCCTTGACGTCGGCGCGCACGTAGTAACGCTCAACCGCGCTGAGGTCAAACATCTGGCGCAAGTCGACGCGGTATGCGGCGGCCGCGTGCATCGCGGTCGCGTAGGTCTGTTTGACGCTTCTGCCCTTGTGCTGGGCGGCGATGATGACGCTGGTGACGAAGCGCTTTACGTCCCATTCCCACGGGCCGAAAGCGGCCTCGTCGAAGTCGTTAAGGTCAAACACCATCGTGCGTTGTGGTGAGGCAAACAGGCCGAAGTTGGCTATATGCGCGTCACCGCAAATACACAGGTTGACGCCGGTGACCGTTTCGGTGGCCAGGTCGGCGGCCTGGAGGGCCGCGGTGCCTCGATAGAAGGAAAATGGGTCCTGAAGCATCCGCTCAATGCGCAGCGGGACTAAGTCGGGGAGCCGGCTCTCGTGCTGCCGGGCCAGGATGCCCAGCGGGTCGCGCTTTGGATCCGGCGTATAGACCCGGTGCGCACTGCGCGGAACCCTGGTGCGCGCGGCGATACCCTGCTCGATGAGTTCGTCGTACGTCACCACGTGTTCATGCTCGAACCGGAGTCTGCCCACAGAAGCGTTCACAAAGGACCCCCCGTACAAAGTTGTATGCCCACGGTACGACGTCCTTCGCTTTGCCGATAGAGTCCCGAATCGTGGCTAATGAGCGGTTTCCGGGGCGGATGGTTGTTGCCGGCTGTTTTATTTCACTGACGACGACGTCCGGACTGTGTTTCTACGGGCTCGCGGTGTACCTCAACGCGTTCAGCAACGAACGCGGTTGGTCGTTGTCGTCGATCTCGCTCGCGACGACGGTGTTCTTCGTGACGTCGGGCATCCTCGGGCTGCTCGTGGCGAAGCTAATCGACCGCATCGATGCCCGCAAGGTCATGGTGGTCGGCGCTATCGTCGGTGCGGTTGCGCTTGCCTTACTCGGGCAGGCGCACGAGATATGGCAGCTGTACGCCATTTACATCATCTTCGCGTTCGGTTTCGCCGCGTCGGGCCTGATCCCCACGACCACGGTCGTCACCCGCTGGTATCAGACCGGTCGTGCGGTCGCGCTTTCCGTCGCTTCGACCGGGTTGTCCGTTGGTGGCATGGTGTTCACCCCGATCGCGAAGTGGCTGTCCGACTCAGTCGGCCTCGGGACGGCCTCACCGATCCTGGCGGTCATTTGGCTGCTCGGAACTGTCCCGGTCATCATCTTCATGATCAAGCCGGCGCCACAGCCGATGGGCTGGCTGCCTGACGGCGCGCGCGTCGAGCGTGACATCACGCCCCCGCCGCCGACCGGAGAGGCATACGCTACCGCGGTCCGATCCCGCTTCTTCATCGCAATGGCAATTGCGTATGTGCTGATGATGGCCGCGCAGGTCGGCGGACTACAGCAAATAGTCAAGCTCGCGGAAGAGCGAACCGGCGCTGTCGCAGCGTCGTTCGCGACGCTGGTATTAGCGGGAATGTCTGTGATCGCACGTCTTGCGGCCGGACGAATTGTGCATCGCGTGCCGATGACCGGCTTCACGATCGTCCTCGGGATCCTGCAGGGCGCGTCGTTGGTGGTGATGGCATTTGCCTACGGTGCCTGGGCGCTGTTCGGCACGATCGTGGTCTTCGGCGCGACCGTCGGCAACGTCCTGCTATTGCAGTCGGTGCTGATCGGCCACCGGTTCGGCGTACGCGACTACGGGCGAATCTTCAGCGTGTCGCAGCTGATTGTCGTCGTTGGTACGGCAGGGGGACCGTTCCTGCTCGGCTGGCTATACGACTTGACTGGCAACTATAAGGTGCCCTACCTCGTCGCCGGTGCCCTGTCGGTGTGTGGCGCTGCGGTCATGTCGCTCGCCGGCAAGGCCACCGAATTCAAAGAAGAAGTCGTTGCTGAGGCGGTCGCGCCAGCGGCGATTACACCCTGAAACAATCAGGGCGAACGACGTATCGCGGCACGGCCAGCGCGTACGGCGCGTAGGTATCGGTGCTGTTGCGATGTCGCTTCTGGGTCTTCTTATGTGCAAGTGCATCCCGTAACGTCGGCGAAACTGACGCAATTTGGGGTCTGGCCTGCGCTAATGCTTGATCCCTTGACGAGGGGTTGTGTATGCCAGCAGGGGTCCGTCGTACAAGGAAAGGGCGCTCATCGCGGCGCATGGCCGTCGGAGCGCTACTGCTGGCTCCGTTGGTGGCGGTGACGCTTCCAGGTTTCAGTACGCCGTCCTACGCGGCTCCGGGCCTGCCGAACGGCTGCGTGCAGTCGGGCCAGGTGGTCACGTGCACCTACGGCTACACCGGGGGCGAACAGACATTCACCGTGCCGGACGGGGTGGCGATGGTTGATGTGTCCGCCGTCGGTGCGCCCGGCGGCGCCAATCCGTTTTCGACCGGCGGGCCGGGTGGAACAGCGTCGATTACCGGCTATTCGGTCACGGCCGGGCAGACGCTTTTTGTGGAGGTCGGCGGACCGGGGGCGAACGGCGGTCCCGACGGGTCGGTGGCAGGTGGGTTTAACGGCGGCGGAGACGGTGGTGTCGGTGTTCCCACTGGGGATGGCGACCCGCACGATAACGGCGCTGGTGGCGGTGGTGCGTCGGACGTGCGCACCGTATCCAGCGGCGGTGGCAGTTCGCTGGATTCTCGGCTGGTCGTTGCTCCTGGCGGTGGCGGGGGGTGCTACTCGGCCGACGGTGGTGGTGGACCCGGCGCTGACGGCGCCGATAGTTTCAATGGGTGGTCCGGGGGTGGGGGTGCGAGCGTTAACGGCGGCGGTGCCGCAGGACTAACCGGGGGATCGCCCGGCGCGATCGGTCAAGGCGGTGCCGGAGCGACTCCCACCTTTGACTTGAATGGCGACAGCGGTGGATGCGGTGGTGGCGGCGGTCTCTACGGCGGTGGTGGCGGAGGCTACTTCGCTTCAGGTGGCGGCGGGTCGAGCTATGCGCCCGGCGGCACCACCGGCACCGCGGCGCTCGACGCCGCGCCGCAGGTCGTCATCAGTTATACGTTGACCTCGTTGACCAGTGTCACAGTCGCGGACTCTAGCCTCGTCGGCGGCGGTGAGACGACCGGTACCGTTACGGTGAATCCGGCGAGCGGTAGCGACACGGTCATAGCGTTGTCCGCGTCTTCACCCGCGATCACGTTGCCGGCGACCGTGACGATCCCGGCCGGCGCGACCAGCGCGACGTTCTCGATCAACACCACGGAGGTTGCTGACGCGATCACGACGACGATCACCGCACAACTGGGCGCGACGACCCAGACGACGCAACTTACGGTCACCGCGCAGATCGTTCCCCCGTCAACACCTACGACCACAACGGCGACGACGCCAGCTACCTCAACAGCAACTACGCCGGCAACCGCTGGCTCGGTCGATTCGGTGGCAGCCACACCGACGGCGTACGACGCGCAGTTGGCAAAGACTGGCGCGCCGCTGTTGCCCGCGGCGCTTGGTGGAGTCGGCCTTATCCTGGCAGGCGGACTCGTGCTGCTCATGACACGAAGCCGGGGACGCCACACATAGCCCTCAACCGACATGCGGCAATCAAGCCGGTTAGCCTGCGTTCCACATTCTGTCCGGCGACGTTCGTATTACGTGAGGACGGGCAACATCGGTTGCCGACCGATCCGGGTTGCCCGTGCGGTGATTCAACGTGCACGGTGTACGCGGGTCTCCGTCCACACCGGTTCGGGTGACTCGTACACGCTGCCGTCCGTACCGAAGACGAGGAATCGATCGAAACCTCGGGCAAACCATCGATCGTGGGTTACCGCGACCACGGTGCCGTCGAACCCGTTGAGGCCATCTTCCAACGCCTCAGCCGACTGCAGGTCAAGGTTGTCGGTCGGTTCGTCGAGTAGCAGCAGCGTCGCGCCCGACAGCTCAAGCAACAGAATCTGGAATCTGGCCTGCTGACCGCCGGACAGCGAACTGAACTTCTGCTCGGCGTTGCGCGCCAGCTCGTATCTGTCGAGGACCCGGGACGCCTGCTCTCTGGGTAATCCTTTTCGGAACGTATCGCCGTGGTGCAGTATCTGCAGCAAGGTGCGGCGCATCAGTTCGGGGTGCTCATGAGTCTGGATGAACCAACCAGGCCGCACCCGCGAACCGAGCCTCGCGATGCCGGTGTGTGCGACTTCAGAGATATCGACATCGCCGATCGGCTGGTGCTCCGCGTCCGGATCGCTGCCGCCGCGGGCGAGGAGACGTAAGAAGTGGGACTTGCCCGAACCGTTCGATCCCAGTACGGCGAGGCGCTCGCCGTACCAAATCTCGGTGCTGAAGGACTTCATAAGACCGGTCAATTCCAGGGCATCGCACACGACGGCACGTTTGGCCGTCCGCCCGCCAGACAGTCTCATCGAGACGTGCTGCTCTCGAGGTACTCCTTGGGGCGGGCCCGCGTCCTCGAATTTGCGAAGGCGGGTCTGCGCGGCCTGATAGCGGCTCGCCATGTCGGAGTTGAACGCCGCCTTGTTCTTGTACATCAGCATTAGTTCGCGCAGCTTGGCGTGTTCTTCATCCCAGCGCCGACGTAGCTCCTCGAAACGCGCGAACCGGGCCGTGCGCGCGTCATTGTAGGTGCGGTAACCGCCCGGATGAATCCAGACCGTGTTGCCTGCGCCGCCGAGCTCTATGGTCGCGATCTGTGTCGCGGTGTTCGCGAGTAGCTCGCGGTCGTGGCTGATGTACAAGATGGTCTTGCTTGAGGACGTGAGCTGTTCTTCGAGCCAGGTTTTGCCGGGTACGTCCAGGAAGTTGTCCGGCTCATCAAGTAGCAGTATGTTGTCCGGCCCGCGCAGCAACGCTTCCAAAACAAGGCGCTTCTGCTCACCACCAGACAGCGCCGTGAGTTCGCGGTACTTCGCCCGTTCGAAGGGAACATCGAGGGCTGCAATGCAGCAGGTGTCCCACAAGACTTCGGCGTCGTAGCCACCGGCGTCGGCGTAATCGGACAACGCGTGGGCGTACGTCATTTGGGTCGATTCATCGTCTGTGTCCATGAGAGCTAGCTCGCAGTCGTCGACTGCGGCGGCTGTAGCACGCACGCGGGGAGGAGCCACCGAAAGCAACAGCTCCCGAATGTTCTCGTTGCCGGCCCCGACCATCTGCCGCATAACACCCACCGAACCTGCCCGCGAAATGCTGCCCGACTGAGCGGCAGTCTCACCGCTCACGATCCGCATCAGGGTGGTCTTTCCCGCACCGTTCGCCCCAATGAGCGCCATCTTGGTGCCATCGCCGACGCGAAACGACACGTCATCGAGCAGCACTCGCCCGTCTGGCAGGTGGTGGCTAACTTGCGCGATATCTATATGAACCATGGCTAGGACAGTCTGCACGACGGGAGGCTTTCGCTGCATTGTTTTAACCTCTTGGCTGCCGCGCTAGCCCAGAATATTTCGGTTGCCGCTTACCGTTTTTCCGACACGGGCGGACATCGGCACGCACGGGCGAGCGTCCCATCTAGGGTGGAATTCCGAGGCAGAGTTCTCGGTCCCTATTCGCGCTTGCTGAGTCGAGGTCCTTTAGTGCCAAAGATTGTCGACCATGAGGAACGACGTCGCGCCATCATCAAGGCGACCTGGCGGGTAATCGCGCGTCAAGGTATCGCCAATGCCACCACACGTGAGATCGCCAAGGAAGCGAACTGTTCGAGTGGCGTGCTCGCGCACTACTTCAAAGACAAGGCAGACATCATGGCCTCCGCGATGCGCGCCGCACACAACGAGGTGGTCGAGCGAGTCGCAGGGACAAAGCTCACCGGAATCGCTGCGCTGCGCGAGTACATGCTTGAGTGCCTTCCGTTGGACAAGCGCCGTCGCCTGCTGGCCTCGATAGAGGTAAGTTTTTGGGGCCAGGCCGTTGGCAACAAACAACTCATCGCGATTAACGGTGACGAGTTGGATACCTACCAAGGGCGGGTACGTCGGCGCCTTGTCGAGGCTGAGGCGGCCGGTGAGCTCCAGCCCGGTGTCAATATCGACCGGACCATCCGCGAGCTACACGTGTTGATGGACGGGTTGAGTGTGCAAGCCGCACTATATAAGGGAAGTGCCTCCCGTGAGGAGCAGGTTCGGATGCTCGACGAGGTACTTGCCCGGATTGTGAGCAAGAAGTAATCGCTCGCGATCGACAGCCGGTATGAGTATTTTTGTTAAACGTCCGGCAAAGTGGTCGCTATAACGACCACTTTGCCGGACGTTAGCGCAAGTGCCTCTATTTTGGAGAAACCCGCGTTACCGCTAGATACTCGCTGCGACAGTGGCGAACGCACCATCGATCCGGTCTAGTGCTTCATCGACGTCGGCCGGGGTGTGCGCGGCGGAGACAAACCCGTTATGTATGGGATGTACATACACTCCGCGCTTGACGGCTTCGTTCGCCCACGTGAAGGCGAGCTTGCTGTCGACGTCGCCCTGGAACTGCAGGAGCGGCATCTGGACTGGACCGCTGTGCTCGACTGTCAGTCCGTGCGACGCGGCCAAGGTCAGCAACCCGGCACGCCACTGCTCGCCCGCGGCGCGCATCCGGCCGAGTGCGTCGGTCTCGCGCAGCTGGGTAATGGTGGCGACCGCCGCGGCCATGGCCACCGTCGAGTACCAAAACGAACCGGTGACATACATCGTCTGGGTCGCCTCCCGCAGCGACTCGCGACCGGTGACCGCCGACAGCGCGTAACCGTTGGCGATCGCCTTCGACCACGCGGCGAGGTCCGGCTGTACGCCGAGGGAGTTCCAGCTGCCGGCGAGGTCGATGCGGAATCCGCAGCGCACGTCGTCGAGGATCAGTACGGCTCCGGTTTTGGTGCACAGTGTGCGGCATTCCTGCGCAAACTCTCTCGTCGCCGGCTCCTGCGTGCGGGCGAGTTCTTGGCGCACCGGGCTGATGATGATGCCAGCCAGGTCGTCGCCGGCCGCGTCGACGGCCTTGCGCAGCGACTCGATATCGTTGTACTCGAAGTAGTCCAGGTGGGCACGGTCTTCTGCGATGACACCACCGGTCAAGGGCGTGCACCACGGAATCGCTCCGTGATAGGCGCCGCCGGCGATGAGGATTTTGCGGCGGCCGGTCGCGGCGCGCGCGGTCGTGACGCAGGCGGTAGTGGCATCGGTGCCGTTCTTGGCCATCATTGCCCAGTCGGCGTGCGGGATCGTGTCGCACAGCAGCTCGGCGAGCTCGACCATGATCGGTCCGGGCCCGTTGAGGCAATCACCCTCGGCCATCTGTTTCGCGGCGGCGGCCTCGACGATCGGGTCTTGGCGGCCCAGCACGATCGGCCCCCAGCCGCACATGAAGTCGATGTACTCGTTCCCATCGGTGTCCCACAGCCGAGACCCCTTGCCGCGGGCCATGAACTGTGGGAACCCATCGGGCATCCGGCGCATGCTCATGTGCCCGTACATCCCGCCGGGTAGGACGGTCTTGGCACGTTCCCGGAGGGCGTGATCCTGGTCATGGGAGACCGTAGGTGCGGTCATTTCAAGAGCTCCAATGCGGTGTGTGTGATGCCCGGGGCATCGAGTTTGTAGAGGTCATAAAGCGCGGCCGGCGGCCCCACCGGCACGTGCTCGTCTGGTACGCCGTGCCGCTTGAACCGCAGTCCCGAGACGCCGGCCTCGAAAAGGGTCTCGGCGATCGCAGTGCCGAGTCCGTTGGTGCGGTTAGCTTCTTCGACGGTGAGTACGGCGCCGGTGTCTCTCGCGGCGGCCAAGACCTCTGTGACATCGAGCGGGCTGACGGTGAACATATCGACCACCCGGGTCTGGATCCCCTGCGCAGTTAACGTTTCCGCGGCAACTAGCGAGGGGTGCACCGTCGACCCGGTCGCGAAGATCGTGAGGTCCTTACCTTCGCGGACGCGTATCGCCTTGCCGAACTCAATCTGCGGTACGTCGGCGTACACCTCGGGATCGCGGCCGCGGCCGAGCCGGATGTACATCGCGCCCGGGTGATCCATCGATGCGCGCAGTACGGCGCGAAGATGGTTGGCGTCGGTTGCGCAGACGACTGTCAGGTCGGCGATCGTACGCATCAGTCCCAGGTCCTCCAGGCTGTGATGACTGGTGCCGTAGAAGCCCATCGAAATGCCCGAATGGTGCCCGACGACGCGCACCGGCATCTTCGGGTAGGCGCAGTCGGTGCGGATCTGCTCGGTGCCCAGCAGCGCCGAGAAGGACGCGAAAGTCGCAGCGAAGGTGACATATCCGCAGCTGGCCATCCCGGCCGCCATGGTGATCATGTTCTTTTCGGCGATCCCGACGTTGACGAACCGTTCAGGATGCCGGGCGGCGAAGTCGATTGCACGGTTGGAGCGCCCTAGGTCTGCGGTGAGTACGGCGACGCGTGGGTCGTTGTCGGCGATGTCCGCGAGTTCCTCGCCGAAGACGAACGCCGGGATCGCGCGAGTGTCTTTTCCGTCGAAGGAGCGTGTGTCACGCAGGCCGGTGTTCGCTGTGCCGTTGAAGATTTCGGATTGGTCCTGCCAGTCAGCCATTATCGGACATCTCCGTTCGGTACGCCGACGGTGAGCTCGGCGACCACGTCGTCGTAGTCCTGCCCGACGAGATTGCCAACGTGCCAGTCGGGGCTCAGCTCCATGCGAGCGACGCCCTTGCCTTTGATGGTGTCGGCAATGATGCATGTTGGCCGCGTATGGTCCTCGTCCTCGATCGCCGCGAAGGTTTCAAGGATGGTCGGCAGGTCGTGACCGTCGATCCGCACGGTGTTCCAGCCGAACGACGCAAACCGATCCTCGATCGGCTCCACCGTCATTACGTCCTTCGTAAACCCATCAATGCACAGCTGGTTGGCATCGACGATCGCGCGCAGGCGGCCCAGCTTGTAGTGGCCCGCGGACATTGCCGCCTCCCAGATCTGGCCCTCGCCGAGCTCGCCGTCGCCAAGTAGCACCCAGGTGTTGTAAGAACGCTGCGACATGCGGCCGGCCAGTGCCATGCCAACTCCGACAGACAGTCCGTGGCCGAGTGACCCGGCGCTGAAATCGACGCCGGGGATCTTCTTCATGTCTGGGTGATCGCCGAATGGGCTGCCGAGCCGAGTGAAGGAGTCCAGCAATGCGGAGTCGTAGTACCCGAGATCAGCCAGCACAGGGTAGAGACCGATTGCCACGTGCCCTTTGCTTAAGACTAGGCGGTCCCGGTCGGGATGCCTTGGCTCGTCGGGATTGAGCCTGAGCTGGTGATAGTAGAGGGCCGACAGAAGCTCCGCGCACGAGAAGACGGCGGAATAGTGACCGGCGCCGGCGATCCGGGTGAGGCGCACAGTTTCCAGGCGAATGAATTTCGCCCGCTCCTCTAGATCGGCTATCGAGGCACGGCGCGCGGCTAGCGCGGTAGTTTCCACGTGGCAGCTCCTTGCTTAGTGTTGAGGTCAACTTGACGGAAATATAGCGATCGTCCGAAATAAAGATAGCCGACATCGAGGATCCTAGGCAAGGGATCCGCCCAAATCCGACTGTAGACCGGGATGCTTGCACGTTTTGTGGCTCGAACCTATATCGCTCAGGCGCTCGAAAAAGATACGCTGTTGATCATGAACTCTTATGACGTAATTGTGATCGGCGGTGGCATCGCCGGTGTCGCGGCGGCCTACGAACTGGGGAAGACGCGCTCGGTCGCCATACTTGAAATGGAGTCCACGCTCGCGTTTCACACGACGGGACGGTCGGCAGCTACCTTCTTGGAAACCTATGGTGGACCCGAGATCCGCGCTCTGACGACCGGCAGCCGGGCGTTCCTCGAAAACCCATCAGAGACGTTCGACAGATCGCCGCTCTCGCCACTGGGACTGGTCTGGGTGGCAACCGAGGGCGATGAGGCGAAGGTCGACCGGATGTACGCCGAGATGCGTGGCCTCGTGCCGAGCGTGCAGATTGTCTCGCCCGAGCAGGCGACCGAAATCAATCCGATCCTCAACGTCGACTACGTCTCGGCCGCGCTCTATGAGCCCGAGGCCAGGGAGATCGATGTTCACGCGCTGCACCAGGGATACGCGCGCGGCTTCAAGGGAATCGGTGTCGTTCACGCGGCCGCGCGGGTCGTCGCCGCGCATCGCGAGAATGGCATGTGGACCCTCGCCGACTCCGGAGGTCAGCGTTATCGAGCGCCACTGGTGGTCAATGCGGCGGGAGCCTGGGTTGACGTGGTGGCGGCGATTCACGGCGCGCGGGGGATCGGAATCCGGCCGCTGCGCAGAACGATCTTCATGGTGCCGTCGCCGGGCGGCTCGCGTACGGCGGGACTGCCGATGGCTGCTGATGTCAACGACGAGTTCTACGTCAAACCTGACGGCGAGCAGTATTTGTGCTCGCCCGCGGACGAAGTGCTCCAACAGCCCAGCGACCCGCGCCCCGATGAACTCGAGATCGCCCGCGCTATCGACGTCATCAATGACGCGACCGGCCTGGACGTGCGACATGTCCGCAGTACCTGGGCGGGCCTGCGCAACTTTGCGCCGGACCGGGTGCCGGTCATCGGCTATGACCGCGAGGTCGAGGGATTCTTCTGGTTTGCAGGACAGGGCGGCTACGGCATCCAAACCGCCCCCGCCGCTGCCTCGCTCGTGGCGTCATTGATAGATGGCGAGGGTGTACCCGCCGATCTTGAGGCTCGCGGACTGAGGTCGGACTCGGTCAGTCCGGAACGCTTCTCAGTGCAGGTCTCCTCGGCGGGTACACGACGGTAGCGGTTGGCGCGCATCGCCATGAAAGATCATTGACCGATCGTCAAGGGCGCCCTAAAGTACGTCGAAGGCAGTGATCAGACGTCCGAAATAAAAAACTTGCCAACCATAATTGAGAGATAGAGGAATGATCAGTATGTCCACCAGCGGAAACTCCGTGACAGCTGAAATAAGCGGCTATTGCTCGGTACTCGAGGCCCCGCCCGGGACGGACGTGCGAGTCATGGTCTCGACTACGGCCAACCAGTTTCGATTGGGACTGGCTAAGGCAAGTGCGAGTGGCGGGACCGACGAGCTTAGTCACGCGCTCGAGCCCGTCGGTGGAGTCGATGAACAGATCCTGGCAGGCAAGGTGCAACATTGTCGAGCCGGGTCCTACGGTTGGGTAGACGCGATAGTGACCCCGGCGGGCACCGACACGTTGACGATCAGCGCCGTAATCTGGCCGACCTTGGCGGATCTGGGCCGCAGCCAGACCGTCATCGAACTTACGGCCGAGGGGCTTATGTTCGCACTCGAGTTGTCGCCGGAGGGATGGCTGCGCGCCGTCGCCGGCGCCTCAGGCGACGACCGGACGATCGTCACTGCCGGTCAGCTGCACAGCCGCTATTGGTACCTCGTCGAGGCGACCCTTGATGCGAAGACCGGTACGCTCCGAGCGACCACACTGCCGATCGACTCGCCGGTGCCCGGTGATGCGCAAGTCGACGCAACGGTGCCGTTAGACCATGCGGTCATGCTGCCTACCGAGCTGGCTATGACCCTGGCAGGGCGTCGGTCGGCCGACGGCCTTCGACGAGTCAACGCCGACGGTTTCTACAACGGAAAAATCGACACACCGCTCCTGCGCGTGGGAAGCGTCGAGCCGTCACTCGCCGCACAACGGCTGCCGCATACCGACATCGACGACGAGGGATCGGTGATCGCGCGCTGGAATCTCGGGGCCGATCCTGCGGGCGTGACCTTCGCCGACGCATCGGGCCACGGATATCACGGCGAGTTCGTCAATGCTCCGATGCGCGCGGTGACGGGATACCGGTGGAAGGGCGACTGCCTGGACTTCAACTTCGATGCGGTCAACTATCGTGCGGTCTACTTCCACGATGATGATCTGGAGGATGCTTCGTGGGAATGCAGCGCAGTTGTGTCGCTGCCTGCGGACCTGTCATCCGGCATGTATGCGGTCACGCTGTCCTGTGACGGCGCCGAAGACCACATACCGGTTTTCGTCGTACCGGCCGTGGGTGCGCCGCGCGCCAAGGTCGCGTTTTTGACCCCGACATTTACCTATTTGGCCTACGCGAACGGCCGGCTCGCCGACGAGGTCGATTACGAAGGGTCCGGGCTCACCAACCGAACGGTTGTCCTTTGCGAGAGGGAAAGGCAGGTCCGCCAGCATCTGGAGTACGGATCATCAACATATGACCTGCACACAGACGGTTCCGGCGTCTGCTATTCCTCCCACCTGCGGCCCGTCTTGACCATGCGCAATGATCATCGCAGCGCGATCCAAGACGCCCCACGGCATTTCGCCGCAGATCTGGCGTTGACGACCTGGCTCGATTCGCTTGGGGCTGGTTACGACGTCCTCACCGATCACGGCCTGCACGCGCGCGGATACGACGAGATTAAGGACTACACGGTACTTATCACCGGCAGCCATCCGGAGTATTGGAGCTCACGGATGCTCGACGCGGCGGAGGAGTACAAGGCCGCCGGCGGAAGCATTATGTATCTCGGTGCAAACGGGTTCTACTGGGTCACCAGCGCATCGAAGGACCGGCCGCACCTGATCGAGATTCGCCGCGGCACGTCCGCGATCCGCAGCTGGGAAAGTGACCCCGGCGAGCTGTACCACAGCCAGAGCGGTGAAATGGGCAGCCTGTGGCGCTACCGCGGGCGCAGCCCCAACAAGCTCGTCGGTATCGGGATGACCAGTCAGGGCTGGGACACCAAGGCGCCGGGTTTTGCGCGCACAGAGCATGCGATGGATCCCCGCGCGAAGTTCATCTTCAACGGGATCGATGACGAGCTGATCGGCGATTTCGGTCTTGTTATGGGCGGTGCCTCCGGTGACGAGCTTGACCGTGCAGATCCGGCCCTCGGTACGCCGCGACATGCGCTCACCGTAGCCACGTCTGAGCCTCACTCGAAGTACTACTTGCTGGCTACAGAAGAGATGCGACTGCCGACACCGATGATCACCGGCGAGAACAACCCAAAGGTGCGCTCGGATATCACCTTCCTTCAGACGCCGGCCGGTGGCGCCGTCTTCTCGGTTGGATCCATCACCTGGGCCGGCAGTCTCGCCTACAACAATTTTGACAACAACGTGGCGCGGATGACTGAGAACGTCCTTCGAGACTTTCTGCACCGCAACGTCGAGAAGTGAGCTGCGGGCTTCGCGCGGTGCGATTAGGAGGCAACGCATGACCCTCGAAATGGAACGCGCGCGCGACGCGATCATCCGGACCGGTATCAGCCTGCACGAGTCTGGCCTTAACGTCGGCACGTCCGGCAACCTCAGTGTCCGGATCGGTGACGAGGTTATCGTGACGCCGAGCGGACTGGATTACCGAAGCATCACCCCCGACGACCTCGTAGTCATCGACCTAGAAGGTAACGTGCTGAGCGGCCGCCGCCGACCGACCTCATAGGTGCCTTTGCATCTGACGACCTACCGGTGCTCGGATGCGCAGGCGATCATCCATACCCATTCGAAGTACGCCGTTGCGGTGGGGACAATCGCCGACGAACTTCCCGCAATCCACTACACGATCAACGTCCTCGGTGGTCCGGTCCGCGTAGTGCCGTTTGAAGTCTTTGGCTCGCGCGAGCTCGCCGCGGCCGCCGCGGCGGCTTTCGTTGATCGGCAGGGGATCCTCCTTCGCAACCATGGCGCGGTTACCTACGGATCGGTCCTCGCGCAGGCATTGGACCGGACGGTAAAATTGGAGTGGCTGGCCGAGATCTACTGGCATGCCAGTGTCGCCGGCACGCCGCGCATTCTGAGTGCGGCAGAATTGCAGGCCGTGCGAGACCAGGGCGCACGGCTGGCGTACGAAGCATGAGCGCTCAGCCAACAGTCGCCGTTATTGGGACGTTTCTCGTAGATATCCTTGGTCGCCCGGTCGGCGACATCCCGCAGGGTCAGGCAAGCGTGCGGATCGAGCAGATCCGGATCACCGCCGCTGGCTCCGGTGCCGGTACGGCGGTCGATCTGGCGCGACTCGGGGCCAAGGTATACGGCGTCGGGGCACGTAGCACCGATGTGATCGGCACCGTGTTGGCTGGATTGCTCGCCGACGAGGGGATCGACTCCTCGCTCCTCAAGGTGTTGGACGGTGCGCAGACCTCCGCGTCAATGCTGCCGATCCGGCCGAACGGGGACCGCCCCGCGCTACATGTACCTGGGATCAACGGTCTTGTGCGGGTCAGCGACCTCACGTTCCCTGCCTGGGAGGGGATCGACGGACTACACCTCGGTGGCGTCGATGCCATGCGGAATCTCGAGACCACCGAACTAGTTGGCGTGCTGAAAGCGGCGAAGTCGGCAGGCGTGTTCGTGTCGATGGACGTTCAGTCCGGCCGGCCCGCCGACAATCGCTCCGACATCCTGGACCTGCTGCCATACGTCGATGTGTTCATGCCGAATCTCGAGCAAGCCCAGTCTCTGGTAAATGCCGTCGATCCTGAGGCAGTGCTTTTAGCTCTGCTCAATCATGGGGCCGCGTCGGTCATCCTCACGCTTGGTCCGGACGGATCGCTCTACGGCAGCGGCGTGGAGCGACGTCGTACGCCGGTATATCCGGTCGAGGTATTGGACACCACCGGCTGCGGCGATGCCTTCTGCGCGGCGTACCTCATGGGCGCGCTCCGCGGTGTGGACGTCCCGGAGCGTCTGCAGCTCGCGACCGCCGCCGGCAGCCTGACCGCGACGGGGCTTGGCTCGGACGCCGGCATCGTCGGCTGGGACCAGCTCGTCGACTACGTCCGCGCCGCCGACGTCCGCGGCCGGCTTGGCTAGTCACCACCGCCCGGTGTCACGAGGGCTTGAGTCGGTGGGTTAGTTTCAGGTCAGGGCAGACGACTCAAGGGTGAGTGAGGGTATGGATCTACAGTATTCGCCAGCCGACGAGGCATTCCGCGACGAGGTGCGTGCTTTTCTCGACGCCAACCTCACTGACGATCTGCGGCGCGCGGGGAGGCTCGCGACGAGCGTCTATCCCGACCACCACGCCAGCATGCAGTGGCAGGAGATCCTCCGTCAGCGCGGTTGGGCCGCTCCCGCCTGGGCGGTAGAGCACGGCGGGTGCGATTGGAGCGCGTCTCAGCACTACATCTTTAGCCGTGAGGCCACGCTCGCGGGTGCGCCGACTCTGTCGCCGATGGGTATCCGGATGGTCTCGCACGCCATCATGAAGTTCGGCACCGCCGCGCAGAAAGACTTTTTCTTGCCGAGGATTCTGACTGGCGAGGTGTTCTTCTGCCAGGGATACTCCGAACCGGAGTCGGGTTCAGATCTCGCCTCGCTGACCATGGCTGCCGTCGACGATGGCGACGATTTGCTGTGCACAGGCAGCAAGATCTGGACCACGCATGCGGGCGAGGCCAACTGGATGTTCGCGCTGGTCCGCACCTCGAAACATGACAAGAAGCAGCAGGGGATTACGTTTCTCCTGCTTGACATGACCGCGCCGGGAATTGAGGTGCGCCCGCTTGTCATGACGTCGGGTGAGGAGGTCCAAAACCAGGTCTTCTTCGACAACGTACGAGTGCCGAAGAAGAATGTAATCGGCGAGATCGACGACGGGTGGACCGTCGCGAAATACCTGCTCGAGTTCGAGCGTGGCGGTGGGGCGTCATCACCGCGCTTGCAGGTGATGCTCGACCGGCTCGCAGACGTCGCGAGCACCCAGCCAGGTCCGACCGGACGGCTCATCGATGATCCGATGTTCGCAGTCAAGCTCGCGGATCTGCGGATCCGCTGTGACGTACTCGAAGTCGTGGAATATCGGACCCTGGCCGTGCTGTCTGAGGGGAAGAATCCCGGTCCCGCATCCTCGATGCTCAAGATCCTCGCGACCGAGCTCAGCCAGGACATCACCACACTCACGCTTGAGGCGGCCGGACCGCAGGGACATGCGTATCAGCCGCATGCCACGATGCCCGGCGGTCCGGTCGACGAGTTTGCCGCGCCCAGCGACGGTTATGTCAGTGGGGATCCGTGGCAGGCCGTTGCCGCGCTGCATTACTTCAACGACCGCGCCGGTTCGATCTATGCCGGCAGCAACGAGATCCAGCGAAACATTCTCGCCAAAGCTGCATTGGGGCTATAGATGGACTTCTCTCTTACTTCCGAACAGGAATCGCTGCGCAAAACGGTCTCGTCGTTTCTGTCGAAGCGATACGACCTCGACGCCAGTCGGCGAGCGGCTCGATCGGGGGTCGGCTGGCAGCCGGAGATATGGCAGGCGTTCGCCGATGAGATCGGTATCCTGGGCGCGACGTTGCCGGCGTACGCCGGAGGTCTCGACGGTGGCGCCGAAGAACTGATGGTGATCGCCGAAGAGCTCGGCCGGGCGCTCGTTGTAGAGCCGTTCGTTGGGACGGTTGTGGTTGGGGCGGGGCTGTTGCGGCGGGCCGGGGGATCGGCGGCAGACGCCGTGCTAGAGGGAATCGCGTCCGGACGGGTCCGGGTCGCTTATGCCGCTGCGGAGCCGGATTCCTATCCGTCTGGTCACGATGTGACGACGACGGCTGTCCGGGATGGAGACGGCTGGGTGCTCAGTGGCGCAAAGACGCTGGTGCTTGATGCGCCGTTGGCGACCCATCTGGTCATCTGCGCGCGCACGTCCGGTGACCGGCGCGCGACCGGCGGACTTTCCCTATTCCTGCTGGAGTTCGACGCCGCCAACGCGCCCGCGGGAATGAGCGTGCACAGCTACCGGACCATCGACGATCGGCATGCCGCAGACATCGACTTGAGCGACGTCCGGCTCCCGGCCGACGCGTTGATCGGTGAGGTCGATGAGGCGTGGTCGGTTATCGAGCCGATGCTCGACGAGGGGACTGCGGCTGTCTGCGCGGAAGCCGTCGGTCTCATGCGCAAGGTCGTCGCCGACACGGTCCAGTACGCCAAGGAGCGGCGGCAGTTCGGTCAGCCGATCGGCACGTTCCAAGTGCTGCAACACCGCATGGTCGACATGCACATCGAGTTGGAACGCGCGGTGTCCGCTGCCTATCTTGCGATCCTGCATCTTGGCGATGACCGTGCGGTCCGCGGGCGTGCGGTGTCCGCTGCGAAGGCCACCGTCAGTCAGGCGGCGCGGTTTATAGGTCAGAACGCCGTCCAGCTGCACGGCGGCATGGGGATGACCCAAGAGCTCGCGATCGGGCACTACTTCAGGCGGCTGACGGCGATCGAGAGCGAGTTCGGGTCCGCGGACTTTCACCGAGCCCGATATGCGAGTCTGACTACTCCGTAGCCACGCTACGGCTATTTCGCGGATAGATGGGAGGATCGGTACCGGTAGTCCGGTACCGATCCTCCCATTAGCGATAGAGGGCGGATGAGCTACGGCGCTACCGGTGGGTTGGACTGTGCGTTGACGTCCTTGAAGTGAGTCAGCCCGACGACGATGAACAGCGCCTCGGCCTTCATCACGACCCGGCCGGTCTCGTCGGTACCCTCGGCGCTGACGAAGAGTTTGCGTCCGTCGCGGCGGTCCAGGCGGGCGCGAAACACGTACGGCGTACCGAGCAGAACTGGGGCTAGGTAGTCGACCCCGAGGTGGCGGGTCACTCCCGGTTCGCCGACGGAGTACAGCACGAAACCGAAAAGATCGTCGATGACCGTCGCCACAGCCCCTCCGTGCGCGATCCCCGGTGCGCCGGTGTGGCGCGCATCGAACACGTGGCGCGCGAGTACGCCGTCGCCGTCGCGGAGGACTTCCAGCTGGTGCCCGTGTGGATTGTCCTGACCGCAGCCGAGACACATCGGGTGATGCGATGGGAGCGGCGACTGGTCGTCGTGGTCCTTGTCGAATCGCTTCGACCAGCCCGACATATGGCGGGCTAGGTCGTCATCGAGCGTGTGGGATGCCGGTTCCGGGGTAGTGGGCGAGGTCATCGGGAAATAGAGTCCTGTCGTGCGTGAGCGTTGTCGAAATGGTGGCATGCCGAGCCGGGTTGGGACACTCCACCACTGCATGACCGTACGCCGCCGGCGCGACGGTTTGACCGTGGTGGTGCCAATGTCACTGGTGCCAGTGTCACTGGGCCAGCGCCCCAGGTGCCAGTCTCCCGGGTGCCGGTGACACTTATGTGCCGCGCAGCGCCCGCCGCATGATTTTGCCGGTGGCGGTGCGCGGAAGATCGTCGACGAAGACAATCTCCCGCGGCACCTCGTGTGCGGCAAGGCGGGTACGGACGTGGTTGCGGAGTTCTTGCTCGAGCTCGGGACGTGCCTCGACCTCGGAGCGCAGGACGACGAACGCTTTCGGTGCCTCGCCACGCCTCTCGTCCGGTACGCCGATGACAGCCGCGAGCGCGACGGACTCGTTGGCGCACAAGCAGTTTTCGATCTCGGTAGGACCGATGCGGTATCCCGAGGCGTTGATGACGTCGTCATCACGCATCTCGAACCAGACGTAGCCGTCCTCGTCCATGCGACCCAGATCGCCCGATATCAGCCAATCACCGTGGAACTTTTCTCTGGTTCCCTCTGGGTTACGCCAGTATTCGGCCATGACCAGGGGATTGTGTCGCCATACGACGACGCGCCCAGTCTGATTGATGACCGGGTTGAAATCGTCGTCGACGACCATTCCCTTGCTGCCGGGTGCTGGCCGTCCCGCGGCACCCGGCTTCGTCGGAAACACTTGCGAACTGTGGAGGAAGAAGGCGTTCATCTCGGTCTGCCCGTAGGCGTCGTTGATATCGCCGCCGAAGTACTCTTGCGCCCAGCCGCGCAGCTCGGCGCCAAGCGGTTCGCCGCCGGACATGGTGGCGCGCAGCGAGAATCCGCCGCCTTCGACGCTTGACGCGCGGAATCCGCGTAGGGCGGTCGCTGGGAGCAGGGTCAAGGTGACCTTGTGTTCGCGCATCAGCCAGGCCGAACGCTCAGGGTCGAATCCGTCCTCGCGATCGACGACGAGCGGCACGCCGTACAACAGCGCCGGCACCATGATGCACATGATTCCGGCCATCCATGCCCAGTCCGCGACCGACCAGAACACGTCGCCTGGCTGCGGCAGGAAGTCGTAGCACATCTCGATGGGCGGCATCTGTCCGAACACCTGCCGATGCAGATGCAGTGCGCCCTTCGGATTGCCGGTGGTGCCGGAGGTGTAGATCAAGAAGGCGCCGTCATCGGCGCCGGTCTCTACCGCGGTGAAGCCCGGTGCGGCGTCGGCGATCGCGGTCTCGAACGAATTCTGGTCGTCGGCATCGGCGCCGATGACCAGAAGCTCGACGTCGCGATCCCCGATGCCTTCGACGACGCGGTCGCGATGCGACGCGAACGTAATGACCGCGCGGGCGCCAGAATTATCGAAACGGTAGTCCAAGGCCTCGGGCCCGAATAGGTGCGAAACGGGTAGTACGACGGCGCCCATCCGCCAGATAGCGGTAAATGCGGCGGCTGTCTGCAGCGACTGCGGATTAATGACCATGACGATATCGCCGGGCTTGATGCCGCGTGCAAGGAGCGCATTGGCGATGCGATTGCTCAGTTCGGTCAGGTCCGCCCAACTGAAGTCTTTCGAGGTCCGGTCGCCGTATACCTCGGTGATCGCGCGGGCGGCCGGATCGCGGCCGTCAATGATCGCTGAGCCGATGTTGAACGTCTTCGGGATCTGCAGTGACGAGTAGTCGATCTGTTTCCAAAGGTCGTCGTAGTTATCGACACGGGTAAGCATCGGCTCCCAGGCCATGATGAGCTCCTCACTGTGGCGGATGTCTGAAGCCTATCGGTCGACGCGCCACGGAGCCGGCCAGCGCCGCGACCACGGCGGCCCTTTGTGATCGTGATCGACATCGCATACGACCAACAACGAGCAATCCGCACCTTGTTAGCGTGAGGTTGACGCGCGAGTCTGCGGCAGGCAAGGGCGGAAAGGAACTCATGTCAAATCTCTTTACTCCCTTTACGCTTAAGGGAGTGACACTGCGGAATCGGATCGCGATGTCACCCATGACCATGCACCGCTCGGTCGACGGGAAGATGAACGACTTTCACCTGATGTACCTCGGCGCACGCGCGGCGGGCGGCTTTGGGCTGGTGTTTCCCGAGCAGATCGCGATCGCGCCAGACGGCCGGACGAGCGTCAAGTGCGCTGGCATTTATGACGACGATCAGATCGATGGGCTGAAGCGAGTCACCGCGATGATCAAGGACATGGGAGCCGTACCGGCTATCCAACTAGCGCACACCGGTCGCAAAGGCAGTGCCGAGCCGGATTGGGCCGGTGGTCGGATGCTTCCGCCTGAGCATCCCGATGGTTGGCAGACAGTTGGCCCGTCCGCGATTGCGTACGGCGGACGAATGCCTTATGCCCCACGTGAGTTGTCGAAAATGGAGATTGCCGAGATCCACACCCAGTTCGCGGCCGCGGCATACCGGGCTGCCGAAGCCGGGTTCGAGTGGCTGGAGTTGCACTTTGCGCATGGGTACCTCGGTGCTAGTTTCCTGTCGCCGTTGGCAAACCAGCGCGGCGATGAATATGGGGGCAGTTCCGAGAACCGTGCCCGATTCCACCTTGAGACCCTCGATGCAGTACGGAAGGCGTGGCCTGAGCGGTTCCCGCTCACCGCGCGTGTGGGTTGTGACGACCTGCACGCCGACGGGCTTCAGTTTGACGAGTCGATCGCCGCGATCAGGTGGATGAAGGAACACGGGCTCGACCTGGTCGACCTGAGCCTCGGGATGAACAGCCCCGAGATCAACCAGGTCCCGTTCAGCGACATGGGCTTTATGGTCGATCGGGCCGCACGCGTGCGTGCGGAGGTCGGGATCCCCGTTGCGACAAGTTGGAACCTGGGGAAGCCGTCGGTGGCCGATCAGGTGATTAGGCAGGAGAGGAGCGACCTCGTCTATCTCGGCCGGCCCGCACTCTCGAACCCGCACTGGCCGGTGTGGGCTGCAAGAGAATTGGGCGGACAGGACCCGATCGATCTCGTCCCTCGAGACTGGCAAGGCTGGCTCCGGCCGTACCGTGGCAATAAGGCAGCCTCCGGTTGGCCGCTGCCGACATCGAATGAGGGCGATGCCAACATGCCGCAGACCTAGAGCACGGTGATGTGTCCCGGCGTGCCTGCGACAAGCTCACCGATGATAGGAGAGCCGGGTATTTCGCCCGCGACCAGCAGCCCACCAGAGGTCTGGGCGTCGGCGAGAAGGATCAACTCGTCTTCGTCGACGGACGCCTCGAGATGGGGTCGCACCCAATCCAGGTTGCGTTGGCTGCCACCCGGAATATAGCCGGCCGACAGTGCTTCACGCGCGCCAGCGATGTAGGGCACCGCGGCGGAGTCGATCACCGCAGCGACACCACTTGCGCGGGTCATCTTGTAGAGATGACCGAGCAGCCCGAAGCCAGTGACATCGGTCGCGCAGACGGCGCCGCCGGCCAGTGCCGCCGCAGATGCCTTGTCATTGAGGCTCGTCATCACGGCGACGGCCTCGTCAAAACGTTCACCGGTCGCCTTGTGGCGGTTGTTGAGTACGCCGAGTCCGAGAGGTTTGGTGAGCGTTAGCGGTACGCCGGCAACGCCAGAATCGTTGCGCAGCAACCGATCCGGCGCCGCAAGACCGGTGACTGCTAAGCCATACTTCGGCTCCAGGTCGTCGATGCTGTGTCCGCCGGCGAGGTAGCAACCTGCGGCGGAACAGACTTCGGCGCCGCCCCGGAGCACTTCTGCGGCGAGCTCGAAGGGAATCTTCTCTCGCGGCCAGGCCAGCAGATTGATTGCGACCACGGGTGTCCCGCCCATGGCGTACACGTCCGAAAGAGCATTGGCTGCCGCGATGCGGCCCCAGTCGAACGCGTCGTCGACGACGGGGGTGAAGAAGTCCGCCGTTGCCACCACCGCGCGGTCCCCGTCGATGCGCACCACCGCACCGTCGTCTCCGTGGTCCAGCCCGACGAGCAGGTCTCCGCCTTCCAGACTGACAGGCAGACCGCCGAGTACTCGCTCTAGCTCGCCGGGAGGCACTTTGCAGGCACAGCCGCCTCCCGAAGCGAATTGAGTCAATCGAAGCGCGGGCGTGGCAATACTCATACCGTCACCGTACAACTACCCCTCGGGCGCGCGACTACCGAGCGGCGTGTGCGAGGCGGTCCTTCTGCGGTACGACGGTGTACTTCGGGTCTTTTGCCGATGCGATGCCGGCCTCGAAGACACCGAAGCGTGTCAACACCGAACCGGCGACGTACGCCGCGCCGCTGAGCGCCGACGCCACACGTGAGCGGCGGCCCATGAGCGACAGGGCCGCTCCGCCGGCGGTCAGTCCCCGCGCCAGCCGCAGCAGCCGGCCTGGGCGGCCTTGTTCGTAAGGCTCACCGACCATGCCGAGCCGCTCGTGCATCACCTTCATGCTGCCCATCTCCAACGCGGCTCCGGCGATCGCGAGCCGTCGGGCCGGTGCGGCCTGGGCCGTAGGTGCCGCGATCATCGCCAGCCCGCCCGCCGCGGCGGCGCCCGACCCCGCGAACACGAACGGCATTTCGCGATGCGCCTCGTGCCAGGCCGGTACGGCAGTGTTGCAGATCAGCGCGGCGGTATAGGTGGCCAGGGGAGGCCCGAGCACAGCCGCGCCGACGCCGGCCAGGCGGCCGAGCCGCGGCAGCAGGCCGGTTACGTCCGAGGCGAGCGCGGCGGACGCGAGTCCTGCGAATGGCGCCAGGATGAACGATCCGACCGACAACGGAGAGGTCACTTTGAACACCCGCAGCATATTTAAGAATCGCTCGGGCCGCCCGAGGTCATGGATCAGTGCAACGGTGCCGGCCGCGGCACCTCCTGCCGCAGCCGAGCGGGCGATCCGTTGCAGAGCAGGGTTTCCGGACAGCGCTGCTCCCTCTGCCAAGACCGAAGAAGCGCCGGCCAGACCGCCGAGGAACAGGTACAGCGGCACGTCCGGCGTCTTCCAGGTCGGGGTCTTGATGATGGCCTTGCCGTAGTAGGACTCGAACTCGGGCTCGGGTACGACGGCCCGTTCTCTCATTTGCGCCTCCCGAGGAATGACGCGGCGGCCATCGCCAGCAACGTGCCCGCGGCGGCGCCGACATGCTTCCAGATCGAGCCGATATCGCGGGTCGTCACTATCGGGTCCGGCGGCAAACCGTAGACCTCCGGTTCGTCCAGCAGCAGGAAGAAGGCGCCGTCGCCGCCGACTCCGTCCGTCGGGTCGGCGCCGTACAGCCGGGCCTCCTGCACGCCCTGCTCTTGAAGCGCGGTGACGCGCTGCTGCGCGCGCTCACGCAGCTCGTCGAGCTCGCCGTACTGGATGGACTCGGTGGGGCAGGCTTGCGCGCATGCCGGCATCCCCCCGTCCTTGAGCCGGTCGTAACACAGCGTGCACTTGAACGCCCGGCCATCCTCGGGCCGGATGTCGATAACGCCGTACGGGCAGGCGGGCACGCAATATCCGCAACCATTGCAGATGTCCGGCTGGACGACGACGGTGCCGAACTCGGTACGAAACAGCGACCCGGTGGGGCACACGTCCAGGCAGGCGGCATGGGTGCAGTGTTTGCACACGTCGGAGGACATCAGCCAACGGACGCCTGACTCGTCGGACTCGGCCGAGCTGTCACCCGCGGCGAGGGCCAGTACGTCGAGGCCAGACTCGTCGAAGGCCGTTGGCAGACCGGGCGGGCCCATGCCGGGCATTCCGAGGTCGGTAGCGGTCGATACCGGCTTTTCGATAAACGCGACGTGCCGCCAGGTGTCCGCGCCGAGTGCCTGAGTGTTGTCGTAGGACATGCCGGACAACGAGATGCCGTCCTCAGGCACGAGGTTCCATTCCTTGCAGGCCACTTCGCATGCCTTGCAGCCGATGCAGACCGACGTATCAGTGAAGAACCCCATCCGTGGCGGATGTTCCTGATGTCCCGCATCACCGCTCACGTCGTCCAATGGGCCGGAGAACCTGTTGCTCATGCGTCGCTCCCTTCGTCGGTCGGATCGGCAGCTGCGCGGCGCCGGTAGTCCTCGACGTATTCGACCAATGCCGGTCCGCGTGGTCGGCGCCCGGCTTGGATGTCACACGTGCCTACCTTGCCCTGGATGAAAACGTTGGGATCCAAGGTCAGGTTGACCAGGTCGTTGGCGGAGTCGCCTGTGCTCAGACCACCCTGCCCCCAGTGATAGGGCAGCCCGACCTGCTCGACGTATTGGTCGCCGACCCGCAGCGAACGCATTCGCCCGGTCACCAGCACCCGAGCCTCAATCGCGGCCCGGGCCGTCACAATCGTCGCCCAGCCGCCGTTCTCGAGCGACCGCTGCGCGGCCAGGCGCGGTGAGACCTCGCAGAACATCTCCGGCTGCAGTTCGGATAGGTAGGGGAGCGTTCTGCTCATGCCGCCGGCCGTGTGGTGTTCGGTCAACCGGTAGCTAGTGAACACATACGGAAAGACCTCGCTGTATGACGGGTTGAGCGGGTTGTCGCCCTGCTCGACCGTTTGGCGGGCCGGGTTGTTCTGCTGGCCGTAGAGCGGGTTGTGCACCGGTGACTCCGGTGGTTCGTAGTGGGCCGGCATCGGACCGTCCGCGAGCCCTGACGGCGCATACAACCACGCCTTACCGTCGGTCTGCATGATGAACGGATCTCGTCCGCCAATGGCATCCGGCCCTTGCGCACCGTCGGCGGGCACGTGGTCCGGCGGCCGGTCGGCGATGAAGTCCGGTACGTCGACGCCGGTCCACCGCCCCTCGTCGGCGTCCCACCACACGTACTTCTTCCGCTCGCTCCACGGCTTTCCGTCGGGATCGGCCGACGCGCGGTTGTACAGGATCCGCCGGTTTGCCGGCCAGGCCCATCCCCACTCTGGTGCGACGTACGACTGTTCCCACCGCGGCTTGCGGCGGGCCGCCTGGTTGACTCCGTCTGAGTAGACGCCGCAGTAGATCCAGCAGCCGCACGCGGTCGACCCGTCGTCCTTGAGCTCGGTGTACGACGACAACGGGCCACCGTCTGGCCCGGTGCCGTTGATCTCGCGCAGCACCGCCTCGCCGCTCGGCTCGTTCAACGGTCCCTCGGTCGGGTAATCCCAGGTGAGGTCTAAGACCGGCCGGTCCATCTCGTCGGCCGAGTCGGCGAGCTTATACCGGATACGCTGCCCGAGCTCGTAATAGAACTGCAGCTCGCTGCGCGCATCACCGGGTGGTTCGACGGCCTTGGTGCGCCACTGCAGCATCCGTTGGGTATTGGTGAACGAGCCGGCCTTCTCCACGTGCGAGGCGGCCGGCAAGAAGAACACCTCGGTGCCAATCTGCTCGGTCGCGAGCTCACCGGTCGCGATCTCGGGACCGTCTTTCCAGAAGGTGGCCGACTCGATCATGGCCAGGTCGCGGACGACCAGCCAGTCGAGGTTGGCCATGCCCAACCGCTGCATCTTGCCGTTCGCCGAGCCGACGGCAGGGTTCTCGCCGACAAGGAAATAGCCCTTGACACGGCCTTCGATCTGTCCGACTACGGTGTCGTAAGTCCCGTGGTGACCGGTCAGCCGGGGTAGGTAGTCGAAGCAGTAGTCGTTGGCCGCGGTGGCCGCATCGCCCCAGTAGGATTTCAGCAGACTCACTGTGTACGAGCGCATGTTGCCCCAGAACCCGGTCTTGCCCGCGTCGGCGGCTACGAACTGATCCAGGTTTTCATGCTGAGCAGCGTGCGGCATGGGGATATAGCCGGGCAGGATGTTGAACAGCGTCGGGATATCCGTCGAGCCTTGGATGCTGGCGTGCCCACGCAGCGCCATGATGCCACCGCCGGGCCGTCCGATGTTGCCCAGCAGCAGCTGCAAGATCGACGCGGTCCGGATGTTCTGTACGCCGGTGCTGTGCTGGGTCCAGCCGACCGCATAGCAGAACGCCGAGGTGCGGTCGCGTCCGCTGTTGCGCGTCAGTGCCTCGGCGACCTGCTGGAACTGCTCAGGGGAGATACCACAAACCGCCTGCACGACATCCGCGGTGTAGCGGGCAAAGTGCCGCTTGAGGATCTGGTAAACGCACCGTGGGTGCTGCAGAGTCTCGTCCCGCCTCGGCTTCTCGGCGATCGATGGACCGCCGGAGCCGGCCGTCTCGGACTGAGCACTCTCGTGCCGCGTCTCGGCGTCGGTTCGGCTGGCTTCCTGATCGGGCCCGTTTTTTGGCCCGCCCGGCTGCGCGGAATCACGCTGGCCGGCGGCTGGCGCCTCTGTGACGTTTTCGTACTGCCAGCTCGTTGGGTCGTAGGTGTCGGTCTCGGGATCGAAACCGGAAAACAGCCCGTCGAGATCTTCGGTGTCCCGGAAATCCTCGCTCACGATTGCCGCCGCGTTGGTGTAGTTCACGACGTACTCACGGAAGTCGAGCCCGTTGGTCAGCACAAAGTTCACTAGGGCGCCAAGAAACGCGATGTCCGAGCCGGCGCGGATCGGCACGTGTAGGTCGGCGACTGCCGATGTACGGGTGAACCGCGGGTCGACGTGAATAATTGTCGCGCCGCGCTGTTTTGCCTCCATTACCCACTGGAAACCGACCGGGTGGCACTCGGCCATGTTGGATCCCTCGATCAGGATGCAGTCAGCGTTAGCCAGATCCTGCTGGAAACTCGTCGCACCACCGCGACCAAACGAAGTCCCCAGACCGGGAACGGTGGAGGAGTGTCAAATACGAGCCTGGTTCTCGATCTGGATCGCGCCCATCGCCGTATACAGCTTCTTCATGAGGTAGTTTTCCTCGTTGTCGAGGGTCGCTCCTCCGAGACTGGCGATGCCCATCGTCCGCCGCAGCCGTTTGCCGTCCTTGGACTCCCACTCCCAGAACTGTTTGCGTGTCTTGATCACGCGGTCGGCGATCATGTCCATCGCGGTGTCCAGATCGAGGTCTTCCCATTCGGTGCCGAACGGGCGTCGATAACGAACCTTGGTCACCCGGCCCGGGGAGGTCACCAGCTGCTTGCTCGCGCTGCCCTTGGGGCAGAGCCTGCCACGCGAAATCGGACTGGCCGGGTCTCCCTCGATCTGGGTGACCGTGCCGTCTTTGACGAAGACTTTCTGGGCGCAGCCCACTGCGCAGTATGGACAGATTGAGTCGACGACCTTGTCGGCTTCGGCGGTGCGCGGACGAAGCGTCTCGCTGCGGGACGACATCGCTGCGGTGCCGCGCCCCAGCCGATCGCCGCGCAGTTGGCGAAGCAGCGGCCACAAACTCACGAACGCGTGATCACCCATCGGTCCTCCCGCCACTTATTTGGCTTGCCGCTCCAATCTAGCGACCCCGCCGCGATTAGAGAAGGAGCCACAACCGCGGACACTACAGTGAAGGCCGAAGATCTGCCGGCCAGAAGGAGTCACCTTGCAAGATTCGCGTCGCGCTACGCCGCGGACCGACCATGTCCTTGCCGACCCGCGGCTGGCCGAGGCCGTCGGCGTACTAGGTATTGGCATCGTGAAGCGAGCGGTGACGCTGGCGCTGCAACGGTGCCGGGCGGATGAACTCGACCCAGGAGCGGTAGCGGACTGGGCTTGGGAATCCCTGCCTGCGGCCGCCACGTCGATGCGACGCGTCATCAACGCGACCGGCGTAGTCGTGCACACCAACCTCGGCCGGGCACCGCTGTCGCAGGCCGCCGTTGACGCGATACAGATAGCCGCCGGAGCCACTGATGTCGAGATGGATCTCGAGTCCGGTAGGCGCAGCAGGCGCGGCGAAGCCGCATTGGCGGCGCTTGCCGCTGCCGTTCCATCCGCGGGTGGTGTGCACGTGGTCAACAATGGAGCGGCGGCGCTCGCGTTAGTCACGTGCGCGCTCGCGATGGGCCGCAACATCATCGTGGCCCGGGGAGAGATGGTTGAGATCGGCGATGGGTTCCGGTTGCCGGAGCTGATCGAGTCGATTGGTGCCACTTTGCGCGAGGTGGGCACCACCAACCGTGTCCGGCTCGCCGACTACGAGTCGGCGATCGACGACGACACGGCGTACGTGCTCAAGGTGCACCCTTCCAACTTCCTGGTCTCCGGATTCACGTCGTCAGTGGCGGTTTCCGAGCTCGCGACGCTCCCCGTGCCCGTCGTGGCCGACATCGGCTCCGGGCTGCTCGGCCCGCATCCGCGGCTGCCTGACGAGCCGAGCGCGTCCGCCTGGCTTGATGCGGGCGCGGACCTGGTCACCGCGTCCGGCGACAAGCTGTTGGGCGGCCCGCAATGTGGCCTGATGCTGGGGGAGGCCAGTCTGGTCGATCGGCTTCGACGTCATCCCTTCGCGCGCGCCGTACGCGTGGACAAGCTGACCCTGGCTGCGCTCGAGGCAACGTTGATCGGCCCGCCGCCGCCCGTATCGACCTCCCTAACGGTCACGGCTGCGCAGTTGCATGCGCGGGCAACGCGAATCTGCGCCGCGCTGGACGGGATCGGTGCTGCGGTCGTCGATTCGGCGGCCGCTGTAGGTGGGGGAGGCGCGCCCGGTGTCGAGCTGCCAAGTGCCGCTCTAGCAGTGCCGGCGTCCTTGGCACATGCCCTGAGGGTCGGCGACCCACCAGTGGTTGGCAGAGTCGAACGCGGACGACTACTTCTCGACCTGATAGCGGTGGCGCCGGCCGACGACGCGCTCATCGTCGAAGCCATACACCGCGCGATACACGCGACCAAGTCGAGCGCGTAGTCGCAGCATGCTCGGCCCCGATGTCTTCAGCGTTTCACCGTTTATCGATGCGGCGTGTGGGTAACAAACCTCGTGAAGGCAAAGAATCAGCCTTCTCGCCTACATGGAAACGAGGATCAACGATGGCAGACAAAGTCGGCTCCGGTCGCAAGAGTGAATACACCGTCCCCGGGCTGAAGGTCGCCGAAGGGCACAAGGGTGGGCAAGACCCTTCAAATGCGCCTACACGCGCTGAATGACCTCCAGCTCACACTGAAGCACGCGCATTGGAATGTGGTGGGCCCGGACTTCATCGGCGTACACGAGATGCTCGACCCGCAGATCGACGCGGTGCGGGCGATGGTTGACGAGACTGCCGAGCGGATGGCGACCCTTGGAGTCTCTCCGGTGGGTACGCCGGGTGCCTTGGTCTCGACGCGCACCTGGGACGACTACGACATCGGCCTCGCGGACACGAGCGAGCATCTGGGTGCTCTTGACATCGTCTACGACGGCGTCATCTCCAGTGAGCGTGAAGCGATCGATACGATCGGGAAGATCGACCCGATCACCGAGGACATGCTGATCGGTCACACTAAACAGCTCGAACTGTTTCAATGGTTCGTGCGCGCCCATCTAGAAAACGCGTCCGGCCGCCTCGCCACCCGCGGCGCGGCTACGGAGTCCGCGGCAGCGGCGAAATCTGCGGCAAAGAAGCCTTCCTAGCGCGTCACAGGACTTGATCGGCAGGCGTCACCAGCCCTTCTTGTTCCGCAACGGACCGCGTACCACTGGGGCGGAGCAGGTCGATGACGACGTCCTCGTCGATATATCGGCTTGCCCGCTCCATTCCGCGGGTGCTGTTCAGAAGGGCGTGGAAATCATCGCCGGTTGAGGGATACTCTGCGACAGGATGGCGCCAATGAGCAGCAAGTAGGGCGCCGTCCGGGTGGAGATGCTGGGCCGCGCAGTCGATCGCGCGTCGGGCGCTCCCCGGCTCGAGATAGTAACCAACTTCGCTGAGTACGACGAGGTCGTACATTTCATCGGGCCAAGAGGCGCCCAGCGCCCAGTGGCGCATTTCTACGTTGCCGATACCGGTGGCGCTCAATCGGGACTGGGCACGGGCCAGCGCCGCGTCCGCGATGTCTGTGGCAACAACGCGGTCGCACCGTTGGGCGAGTTCCGCGGTCAGTACGCCTATCGAGCAACCAGGTTCGAAACAGCTGCCGAAGCGTTCCTGAGGCAGAATCGCCATGGTAAGTGCGACCTTGCGCCGCTCGTACCAGCGGGTGGTGAATCCCCACGGGTCACTCGAGGTGGAATATATACGGTCGAAGTACTCGGGATCCATTGGTTATTTACCGTCATCTTCAGATATCAACACGACTTCGTATGGGCGTAACAGTCGCTCGAGAACGTGTGAGGGAAGGACTGCCGCGTCGGCGGGGTGCTCTGACAGCGGCCGAATCTGAGTGGTGAATGCGTTGACTGCATCGGCCTTGCGCGCCGCGGAAGTCGTCGACAGGTCGAACCGACGGGCTCGGCCCCACGGCACATCTGTGTCCTGTGGCAGCGCCCAATGCCACATCCAGATCGGATACTCCAGAACGCGAGACCCGGTGTCTGCGCACGCGAGTCGGGTCGCTCGCGCGCAGGCTTCATGGTCTGGGTGTCCGTCACCGGCCCAGGTGACCAAGACCCAGGAGTTATCGACGTACTGCTTCAGTGCCCGAGCGAGTGTCTTCTCGGACGTTTCGACCTGGCCGTCGGTGAAACCCAGATGTACCGGTTTGCGCAGCCCGAGTGTCGCATTGGCCCGCGCCGACTCGATGCGGCGCAGCGCGGCCAGTTGATTTGGCGTGTACGTCGGTGAGCCAGGGTGTGACGACTGGCCGTCGGTCACGATGACGGCGTGGGTCTCGATGCCGCGTTCGGCGGCCGATGTAGCGATGCCACCGACTCCGAGCACCTCATCGTCAGGGTGGGGCGCAATAATGACCAACCGCTCGCAGCCGTCGAGCGAGAATTCCGGGAAGCGTAGATCCGCTGCAGCCCATTGGCTCTCCGGCGTACCTTTTCCACTCGTTGGTGCGTTCAGAAATCTGTCCACGCTCACGCTAAAAGGCCCCCTAGCGCGGCCAGGTCGCTCTCCGCGTGACTTTGCCGAACGTAGATGCTGAGGTCTGCCACTCGCTGCGCGTGCCGCTCGTCCTGGCAGAGTGGACCCGCCCCAAGCGCGCGTCCAACGCCGTCGATCACCTGCGTGGCAGCGTTCTCGACAATCGTGCGCACCCGGAGTGCACGGATCCGCGCCTGTCGAGCGTGATCATGCGGGTCGTTATCGACCTCACCTGCTGCACCGACGAGTGCCCAGCGCGCGCCAGCCAAAGCCGCATCGATTGCCCCCATATGCGCCAACTGGTGTGAATTTGCTTTATGCAGCCGTGCTTTTAGCGGTTCCGCAACTGCCACGGCTCCGCCGTACCAGCATGCCGCCACACCCGCCGCGCCGTACCAGAAGCCGGGACGATCCAAGTACGACGTCGTGTCTCCCACTGGCTCAGCTTGGACATTGGTGAAGTCGACCGGTTCGGTGTCCGACACGCGCATGCCTGCGTTCACCCAGGTTCCTTTCCTGGGGCGAACGCCAGTTTGGTTCAGATCAACCGCATAGAGCCGTGATTCACCACCGTCCGAGGCCGTGACGAGAGCGTGGGTACAGATCGACGCGCCCGAGCACCAGAGCTTGGTCCCGTCCAGCCGCCAACGTCCCGACTGCCGGGTAGCGGTCAGCAACGGGTGTGGCGGTTCGGCCGCCCACACGCCCCACAGCTGACGAGCTTCCACCCGCTGGCCGACGATCTCATGCAGAATGGCGTCCGCGTCTGCGTGCGCTTCGACCAAACGTCCGATCGCGATGTCGTAGTCGCAGTTCTGCGCCAACCGCAGCCAGCGCTCTACCGTCGCTCCGCCACCCGGGAGCGGGAGCGGGACCCTTGTGAGATCCAGGAGTTTTGCTTTGAGATCGGGCGTCATCGCACCACTTCTAAACTCGTGAGGTGCGTGGCGAAGCCCCCAGGCGCGCGACTAGTTCGCCGCGACGATGTCACAACCGGAGACTCGTCGCTCCACACCACGCGTGCGCCGGCCTCGACGAAACGATGAACCAGATCTACGTCCTCGTGGAGCGCCAACGGCGCGAATTCCCCTATGGAGACGTAACGACGTCCGTCAAAGCCTAGGTTGCACCCATGGATGCGGGTGGAGGGAAGCGCCATCCGATACCGACGCTCATAATCGCGTTGCACTTCCGCTGGGAAAGCGCCCCAGTTTGTTACCTGCACAGTCCCGGCCAACAACTCAACGCCTGCCTCTGCGTGCATCATGTGGCTGGAAAGCCAGTCGTTGGGTACTACGGAATCGGCGTCGGTGGTCGCCATCCAGATGCTATGCGGTCCTTTCACGGCGCGAAACCCGGCTCGTCGTGCCGCACCTACATTCCGATGAGCCACCTGCAACACCTGGCCGAATCGTGCCGCGATCTCGGCAGTGCGGTCGGTGCAGGAGTCGGCTACGACGATTGTGTCGACGGGCACGGATGAGTGCAGCGCCGCGGTCCGAACGCTCACAAGGCACGACTCAAGCAGGTCTTCCTCGTTATGCGCCGGGATCACCACCACAATTTTGGAAATTGTCATGTCGCCTTCCACAATCGGCATCTCTTAGTGTGTCCGGCGTATGACCGCCCAAACGACTCCTACGGCGACGCAATAGGAGCGAACTACGTTGGTTGTGCCCAAAGTCGGGAAGTTCTAAACCCTGGCGGAAAGGGGATTTCTACTGCCTCCGAGGGTGGCGTGCGTGAATCCGCATTGCGGCCGCAACGGCAAGGCCGATGTCGCTCAATGGTTGCGAAGAGCCTTGACGAGCTCGTCCTTCTTCATCGATGACCGCCCGTCGATACCTATCTCTGCCGCACGTCGGCGTAGGTCCTCGACTTTCCAGTCCTCATACGATCCGGACTTTCCACCGCGACGACTGACGTCAGAGCGTGAACTCGACGCTGACTCGTTAGCGATTCTGGCCGCCTTTTCTTTGCTCTCGCCGTCGTTTCGGAGTTCTTCGTAGAGTTTGTCGTCTTTGACGCTGGGGCCTGGTTTTTTGTTGGGCATGAGCCGATCCTTCCTCTACCTGCGTTTGTGAGACGCGTACCAGCGTTTCAACGAACCGGTTAGTCCCCGTCGTTCGGTGCGGCGCCGGTGCTTGGCGGATGGCTGGCGGACGTATCGATCTGGACCGGGTAGCCGGCCCGAAGTACCGCGACGCTCGAGGGTGGCGTGATGACCTCTACGTCGCCCTCGGTTGGGCGAGTGCGGCGCGCGGCGTAGCCATGTTCGGTCCACTCGACGATCTTGCCGCCGAGGACCAGGTACGGCGTGGTGTCAATGGACACAAACACGCCCGTTGGCAGTCCGCGCCACGGCATCGGATGCAGCCGCCGACGATGGGTGCCTCTCACGATCCTTTCGCCGTGTAGTTGCCGGTTGATCTGCTGCGCCGACGGTACGTCGACGCCGAGCTCCGCGGCCCACGCGGCTTGGTATGCGCGATAACTGTCCCGCCGGCATTCTGCGCAGGGCCGGTGCCCGGCGGCGAACGAGACTGCCTCATCGTGAAAGAACAGAAAGGTGTAGTGACCCGGCTGCCACTGTTCGTTGAAGCGACCCCGAAAGTCCAGCGCGCAGGTGATCCACAGATCGCCGCCGTGAAATCTCACGATCTTGTGTCCGTCGTGGAGTTGGCCGCGATTGCCGGTCCACGCACCTCGTAACGGCACGGCGACAATGTCTCCGTGCGGGGTGACCCTGTTGCGTTCGGCCATCTATGCCTCCGGGGAGCTGTGGGAGGTCATGCGAAACGGCCGGAATCGCAGCCACTTCGCATGACCTTACGAAGACGTCAGCGCGGGAGCTGAGCCTCGATCGCCGAGACGACCTCGGGTGCATCTGGGGTAGTGCGCGGACGGAATCGGGCCACCGGCTCGCCCGCCGGGGAGATGAGGAACTTCTCGAAGTTCCATTGGATGTCCCCGGTCTTTCCTTCTGCATCAGGCACTTGGACGAGCTCGGTGTACAACGGATCGCGATTGTCGCCGTTCACCTCGGTCTTTGCGAACATCGGGAACGTGACGCCGTACGTCGCCGAGCAGAACTCCGCGATGTCATCGGCGGTGCCGGGCTCCTGGCCGCCGAACTGGTTGCACGGGAAGCCGAGTACGGCGAAACCACGGTCGGCGTACTGCGCGTGCAGTTGCTCAAGAGTTTCGTACTGCGGGGTCAAACCGCAGCGGGAGGCGACGTTGACCATCAGCAGCGCCTTGCCCTCGTAGTCGTGCAGATTCGCCGGTTCGCCGGCCAGAGTGGTGACGTCGTAGTCGTAGATCGACACGTGTTGCCTTTCGTTGGAGTGCACTTGGTTGTTTGAGTTGTGACTGAGTCTGTTAGCTGAGGAACTCGGCTGCGCGGTCGCCCCATGTGCGCAGGTCCGCGCTGGTCTCCGACACGTGCAGCACGGAGCGGGGGATGAGCGAGGCCAGCTCTTCTGCGGTCGAGATCGGGTGTCCGGGGTCGGTAGCCCACGCCAGGATCAGGGTCGGCTTACTGATCGCGCCGATGGCCTCGCGAGTGGGGAAGTCCGCGATTCCCGCGCCGCGAAACACGGTGGGAAGCAGTTCGTAGGAGATGTCGGGAGCCGGTGGATAGCCTGGTACGTCGTCGAATATCGGTGCCGGTCGACGGGACTGCGCGAGGATATCGGCTGCCTCGTCGGGTGGTGCCTTCTCCACGAGCTCGGCCATTTGACGATAGATATCGGCCTGTGCCGTGCGCGTCTCCCACGCGGTCGGGGGAGCGGTGAGGACGACGCGGTTGAACCGTTCAGGAGATTGGGTCACCGCATGCAGCAGAGTCCCGGTGCCCATGGACAGTCCAATGCCATCGACCGGGGCGTCCGGCGAGAAATGATCGATGAGTGCGAGCATGTCGCCACTCAGCGCGGACCAGGTGTAGTCCTCACGCGACGGCGTACCGCTGGACTCACCGTGTCCGCGCGCGTCGTACGACACGAGCCGGTGTCCGGCCGATGCGACAGGAGAAAAGTCCGCGAGCTCAAAGCGGGCCACCGATCGACGGCTACGGGTCAGCCCGTGCGCGTTGACGACGACTGGCCCGCGCCCGCGCGCCGAATAAGACAGCAGCACATCGGGAAGCTGAATTGTTCCTGACGTTTCCGCGTCATCGACCATTGGTCCGCCTTTGTCGTAATGAATGAATCATGGCTCAACTACCATCGCGCGCCAATAGCACAACGTCACGTTGTCGCGAATTATTGCAGCAAAGGTCGAATCCACTGCGCTGCGTCTTGATCCTGCGGGACACGCGTTAGCATTCGAAGTAAACCGCGATGCATAGTTTTGGAGCGGTCTACATAGCGGGGGGACGCATGGAGTTTTCGCTCAGCGCACTCATCATCGTTCCGACGCTCGCCGTCGTGGCCCCGCTGCTTGCCGGCCTCGTCGGCCGCATCGCCAGGGTTCACGTGGTTGTCTTCGAGATCCTGCTTGGGCTACTGGTCGGGCCTAGCGTGCTCGGGTGGGTCCCTTCGAACGGGTTCACGACGCAGATCGCCGACTTTGGGCTCGCGTTCCTCTTTTTCATGGCCGGCAGCGAAACGGACTTCTCCGCCATTAAGGGGCGATTGGCAGCGACGGCCTTGGCCGGATGGCTACTCTCGTTGATCATCGGCGTGTCCATTGGGATCGCGGTCGGCCTCTCCGCGGTCGGAGGCATTATTATCGGTATCGCTCTTACATCGACCGCGCTTGGCACGATCATGCCGATGCTGCGCGACGCACATGAGATGAGCACACCGTTCGGTCGAGCCGTGATAGCTGTCGGCGCAGTGGGGGAGTTCGGGCCGCTGGTGGCGATTTCGCTTTTCCTCAGCGGCCGTACGACCGCCGGCGCCAGCGTGGTCCTGGTCGCATTCGTTGTTATTTCGGCGATCGCGGTATTCGCTGCCTCGCGCGGACGGACCGCAAGTTTCTACAAGCTGATCGCGTCGACCCTGCACACCAGCACCCAACTAGCCGTACGCATCGTCGTAATGATCGTCGCCGCGCTCGCCGCGCTCAGCATCGCCCTCGGTCTGGACATGCTGCTGGGCGCATTCACCGCAGGTGTGATCTGTCGAGTGCTACTTTCCGGGGCGCGACCCGAACATAAGGAACTGATCGAGACCAAACTCGAGGCCGTGTCGTTCGGCTTTCTCGTGCCGATCTTCTTCATCAACGTCGGTATCACCTTCGACCTACACGCGCTCCTTTCCAACGGAAGGGCGCTCATCCTGTTGCCCATCTTCGTGCTTTTTCTGTTGGTCGTGCGCGGCGTTCCTGGTGGCTTCGCTGCGCCGCCGGGATCGAGATTTGCCGACAGGCTTGCGCTAGTGCTGTTCACCGCCACCGGGCTGCCAATCATCGTGGCCGTCACGGCAATCGGCGTCGACGAGAAATACCTGGCACCGGGGACCGCATCCGCGCTCGTAGGTGCGGGAATGCTGTCGGTGCTGCTGTTTCCGGCGATCGCGATGGGTCAGCGAAGTCGGGCGCGCAAGGCGCAGCGACCCCACCCTGGATCTGGATGACGATCAGTGGTTGCATGGGTTCATGAGTGACGCACTAACCGCGCAGACAATTCATATCTCCGGCCACAATGGCGACGACATCGAGGCCTATCTCGCGCGTCCCGCGGAACAGTCCAATCGCGGCGGGGTTCTGGTGATTCATCACATGCCCGGCTATGACCGAGCCACCAAGGAGATCGTGCGGCGATTCGCCGAGATCGGGTACGACGCGATTTGCCCTAACCTCTACTGGCGCGAAGCACCCGGCGCAGCGCCTGACGACGCCGCGGCGACCGCGCGTGCCGCGGGCGGCGTACCGGATGAACGTTTCCTCGGTGATGCCGCGGGCGCGGTGGCGTACCTGCGTGCTCTGGACTCCTCCAACGGCAAGGTGGGTGTGATCGGGTTCTGCTCCGGCGGCAGACAGTCGGTGTTGACCGCGTGTCACGTCGATGTGAATGCCGCCGTCGACTGCTATGGCGCGTTTGTCACCGGTACCCCACCGGAGGGATTCCCGCTACAGGTAGGCAACCTCGTAGAGGACCTGCCGTCGCTGAAATGTCCGCTGTTGGGGCTATTCGGTGTCGAGGACAAGTATCCGTCGCCCGAGAACGTCGACGAGCTTGAGCAGATCCTCTCCAGCAATGACAAGGATTTCGATTTCCACCGGTACGACGATGCGGGTCATGCATTCTTCGCCCCCGACCGACCGTCCTATCGCGTGGCCGCCGCAAACGACGGTTGGGAAAAGATCACTGCCTTTTATGGTCAGCACCTCACCTGAGAATTTTAGAACAATCGCCGTAGGACGGGAGAGACGACACCAATGTGCACCTACGCAACATTGCAGACGGACATCGACGGCAGCGCCAAAGGGCCGGGTGGCAAGTGGTTCCACGCCACCAATGCGACGGTCTACTTCGACCATCCCGTGCATGCGATGGCCGAGCACACGCTGAATATCGACCTGGCCGACCCTGCCGCGGGCCCGTCCCAGCGGGTCGCGGTCGAACTGACAGCGGACTCGGCCCGCAGGCTCGTCGCTGCCATCGAAGGCGCCCTCGCGTCCGCACCCGCCGAGATGACGCTCTGACATGCGGGTTGCGCTGACACTGGGTGGTGACCAGTCCAAAGTCGCCGAGGAAGCACGGCAAGCCGAGGCAGCGGGCTTTGACATGGTCGCCACCGGAGAGCATCTGTTCTTTCACGGACCCGTCCCTAACGCGTTCGTCTCGCTGGCGGCCGCGGCAGGTGCGACCACGAAGATTCGGTTGCTCAGTTCGCTGACGGTACTGCCCCTGTACCCACCGGCGTTGGCGGCGAAACTCGCGACGAGTCTCGATCAGGTGTCCGGCGGCCGTTTCGACCTCGGGGTCGGCGTCGGCGGCGAATTTCCTGACGAGTTCACTGCCGCTGGCGTTGAGGTGAAGGAGCGCGGCGCGCGCACTAACGAGGCGCTCGAGATTCTCAAAGCGTTCTGGTCGGGCGAACGGGTGCAGCACAAGGGAAAGTTCGCCCACGTGCCGGGGCTGGCGATTAAACCTGGCGCGGTCCAGTCGGGCGGCCCACCGCTGTGGATGGGCGGTCGCAAGGACGCCGCGATTTGCCGCGCGGGTCGGTATGCGGACTTCTGGATGCCATATATGTACACGCCGGAACAGCTCGCCGAGTCGCTCGGCAAGGTGCGCGACGAAGCCGAAAGAGCTGGCCGCGATCCGCAGTCGGTGCGCGGCGCGATCTACTGCTGGAGCGCGGTCGACGAGGACGGCACGCAATCGAAGCAGTGGGTGGTCGACGCGGTCAGCACGATCTACCAGCAGGACTTCAGCAAGCTTGCGGACCGTTACCTGCTGTTTGGGTCACCCGACCAAGTTGCCGCTCGGGTTGCCGAATACCGCGATGCCGGGGCCGAGACGCTTGTCTTCGCGCCTGTGGCCGACGGCCGTCGCCGCCAGCAGATTGTGGACGTCTTCGCTGGGCACGTGCTACCTAATCTGCATTCCTGATGTCACCAAGGAGCTGATCATGCGTCCATCGATGAACCGTCCTGGGGAACCTGACCAGCATTTCGCGCTCGACGGACTCGACGCCTTGTTCGAGGCGAAGTCGATCGCGATCCTCGGTGCATCCTCGGACCCGTCGAAGATCGGCGGCCGGCCGATCCGGTTTTTGAAGGAACGCGGGTACGCCGGCGGAGTCTACCCGGTGAACCCCAACCACGCCGAAGTACAGGGTCTCCGCGCATTCGCATCACTGGACGCGGTTGAGGGGCCGGTAGACCTGGCGATCGTGGCGCTGCCGACCCCCGGCGTCCTGCCGGCCTTGAAGTCGTGCGTACAGCACAATGTCCGCGCGGCTGTCGTGTTCAGCGCCGGGTTCGCCGAGATGGGCGCGGACGGCGCGGACCTGCAGCGTCAGATACGCGAGTTGGCGCGCAGGAGCGGGATGCGCGTGCTCGGGCCTAACTGTATTGGTGTGGTCAACAGCAAGCAGGGCGTCTACGCGTCATTCTCGGCGGTTGCCGACTATATGGCCGATCGCAGCTACCGCAGCGGTGTCGCGTTCGTGAGCCAAAGCGGCGCGGTCGGGCCGCATTGCCTGACGGTCGCCCGCACCCGCGGCCTCGACTTCCAGACCTGGGTAACGACCGGCAACGAGGCGGACATCGAGTTCGCGGACTGCCTGGCATACATGGCAATGGACGATTCGGTAAAGGTCATCGCGGCGTACATCGAAGGGTGCCGGAACGGCGCCAAGCTCAAGGCGGCGCTGCAGCTTGCACGCGACCGAGGTAAGCCCGTCATCGTCCTGAAGACAGGCCGCTCGACAATAGGCGCACAAGCGGTCGCGTCGCACACGGCCGCACTGGTCGGGGCGGACAACGTGTACGACGCGCTGTTCGAGCAGTACAACGTCTGCCGTGTCGACTCGATCGAGGAGCTGATTGACACGGCGTACGCCTGCTCCGCCGGCGAGTACCCGCATGGCAACAAAATCGGCATCCTGACCGGGTCCGGGGGCGCCGGAATTCTGATGGCCGATCAGGCCGCCGGTTTGGGTCTCGACGTGGCGCCACTGCCAGAGACTGCGCAGCGCAAGCTGCACGATCTGTGGCCGCCGGCGGGGGTCATGAACCCGGTCGACACGACCGCGCAGACGAGTAACGACCCGAAACTATTCGAGCAGTTCCTCGACGTGGTGCTGAACGAGGGAAACTACGACACGGTCGTGGTATTCCTGACCTATCTTGGGCTTTTGCAGCCGTGGACAGTCACGATGACCGATGCTCTCATCGAAGCCAAGCGGCGCTCTCCGGGCAGTCATATCGTGGTCTCAATGCTCGCGGCACCGGAGGCGGTGCGGCGGTTGGCAGACGAAAACATCCTGGTATTCGACGACCCGACGGCCGCCGTGGCCGCGGTCCATCGACTCGGCCAGCTGTCTTCCGGGTTCGCCGGGCAACCGGCCATTGAGCCGGTAGCGCCATCTGTCGTGCCAGCCTATGACGGCACGACCCTTAACGAGTACGACGCCAAACGGCTGCTCGCACAAGCCGGTGTCGAGGTCGGCGCCGAAGCGATTGTCCGATCGCCCGACGACGCTGCGGCAGCTGCGGTGAAGGTGGGATTCCCGGTCGTGCTGAAGGTCGCCTCGACGGACATCCAACACAAGTCCGAAGTCGGCGGTGTCCTGCTCGATGTCGGTACGGCTGCGGTCGCCCGCGACGGGTATACGAAGATCCTTGGCCGGGTCGCCTTGGCCGCACCCGATGCCCGCGTCGACGGCGTCATCGTCGCGCCGATGGTGACCGGCGGTGTCGAGACGATCATCGGAGTGCAGAACGACCCCGTATTCGGTCCGGTCGTGATGTTCGGACTCGGTGGCGTCTTCGTCGAAGTACTCGGCGATGTCACATACCGACTCGCGCCGTTCGACGAGCGCGTGGCGCTGGAGTTGATCATGGGGGTGAAAGGATCCGCGTTGCTGCAAGGCGCCCGGGGCGGACCATCCTGTGACCTTGCCGCGCTGGCCAAGATGCTTTCGCAAGTTTCGCACTTCGCTGCGGCCAATGCAGACCGGATCGCGAGCATCGACCTTAACCCGGTCCTGGCGCTGCCGGACCGTGCGGTCGCCGTCGATGCGCTGATCATCCCAAAGGCCTGAAGCCATCCCGAAAGCCTGAAGCAGCAGGCACCTTGGTATTCCGACCACCGCGGGACTTAAACCTGACGCCATTTTCACGCGCGCTGCATAGCCCGCGAAGGACCAATTCATAGGATTTCCATAATCTCCGTCGATAATGTCCGTCCAGGCTCGAATCCGCGGCATGCGGTCCGGGGGGTGGGAGAGGCATCGATGGTGCGTTTCAAGGTGCGTGAGTACCGGCTCGGTGTGGTAGTCGGCGGTGCCGTCGCAGTGGTTGCCATCGCGGCCGTGCTCATCACCCTCCTGTCCGGCAGTGCGCCCGCCGCCACTACACAGACCGCAACGGCCCAACTGTCGACCATTGAACAGTCGATCTCGGCAAGTGGCACCCTGCAGCCGACCCAACAGGCGAACCTGAGCTTCGCCGTCGCCGGGCAGGTTGCATCGGTCACGGCCACGGTGGGGCAGCAGGTGACCTCTGGCGAGTCGCTGGCCACGATAGACGCGCCGTCCCTGCCGGTGCAGGTAGCGCAGGCACAGGCGACGGCTGCCAGCGACGAGGCCAAGGTCGCCTCTGACGAGTCGTCTGGCTCGAGCGCACAGTTGATATCCGACGAAGCTGCGTTGGCTGCCGCGCAAGGGCAGCTCACTGCCGCGCAAAACGCGCAGTCCGAGTCGACCATGACCTCGCCGATCGACGGGACAGTCGCGGCGGTCAACGTGGTCGTCGGGCAGTCGGTGTCGGGCACAAGCTCATCCGGTAGCGGTTCGAGCGGCAACGGCACGTCGGGAACCGGCTCGTCCGGCGGCGGTTCAGCAAGCAGTCGGTCAGCCGGCGGTGGCTCGTCCGGCGGCGGTTCATCGGGGTCGAGCTCCTCCGGAGCATCGTCGAGCAGCTCATCGGCACAGATCATCGTCATCAGCACCGGATCCTTCACCGTCGCCGCGACGGTCGACGACACGGAGATCGCACAGGTGGTCACCGGTCAGCAAGCTGTTATAACGCCGGACGGCGCCACCACGCCGGTGTATGGGCTCGTCTCGTCCGTCGGGATCATGTCGAGCTCGAGCTCGGGGATCGCGAACTTCCCGGTCAGTATCACCGTCACGGGCACGCCGAGCGGACTCTATGACGGCGCCAGCGCGAGTGTCCAGATCATCACTAAGAAGCTGCAGAATGTCCTGACCGTGCCGGGAACCGCCGTTCACAGGGCGAACGGCAAGTCGGTCGTGTACGTGCAGAGTACGAACGGTGGTCAGGTCACGAAGCCCGTCACCACCGGTCTGAGCTCGGGCAACCGGATACAGATCCTGTCCGGCGTGAAGTCCGGCGACAAGGTCGTCCTGCCGGCAACGGTGCGCAGCGGCTCCTCGTCCACCGCAACCACCAAGTCCGGCCGTAGCGGTCTCGGCGGAGGGAACTTCGGCGGCGGGGGGAACTTCGGCGGTGGCGGCAACTTCGGTGGTCGTGGCGGCAACGGCGCGGGCGGCTGATGATGACTACCGCACCCATATCTCCTGCAGTCATCGAGCTGCGCGAGGTCTACAAGCGTTACGGCACTGGCGAGGTCACCGTTGAAGCGCTGCGCGGAATCTCGGCCGCGATCCTGGAGGGCGAGTACGTCGCGGTCGTGGGGCCGTCCGGCTCGGGCAAGAGCACGTTGATGCACGTGCTCGGCTGCCTCGACGTACCTACCTCTGGTCAGTACCTGCTGGCCGGAGACGACGTCGCGCAACTGAGCGAGGAGCGTCTTGCCGAGATCCGCAACAGGCAAATCGGGTTCGTATTCCAGCAGTTCAACCTCCTTGCTGGGGCGCCAGCATGGCGCAACGTCGAACTTCCCCTCTGCTACGCGGGACTAGCAAAAGCCGAGCGGAAGGAACGCGCGGTAGCCGCGCTCGAGAGCGTCGGTCTCGGCGATCGCATCATGCACCGTCCCGGTGAGCTGTCCGGTGGCCAGCAGCAACGAGTCGCTGTTGCCCGCGCGCTCGTCACGAGCCCGGCGCTGGTGCTCGCCGATGAGCCGACCGGCAACCTGGACTCGGAGTCGACCGCAGAGGTACTCGGGCTGCTCGACGACCTGCACGATGTCGGTCGCACGATCGTGCTCATCACGCATGAGCGCGACGTCGCCGCGCGGGCCGGGCGCGAGCTACATATCCGCGACGGTCAGATGACCGAAGGCGGGCCTCGTCTCGCCGCGCAGGACGGACAGCCGACGTGAAGTGGGCCGAGACGATCCGGACCGGGCTCGAGGCAGTGCGGGTCCACCGGCTGCGCTCCATCCTCACCATGCTCGGCATCATGATCGGCATCGCCGCTGTCGTGCTGACTGTCGGCCTCGGCGAAGGGGCGGCGGCCAAGGTATCGGCTCAGATCAACTCCCTCGGGAGCAACTTGCTCGTCGTATCGCCCGGCAGCAGCACGACCGGCGGCGTCCGGGGAGGAGGTGGGACGGCCTCGACGCTCACCCAGTCCGACGCCGCAGCGCTGACCTCCAAGACGGTTGCGCCCGATGTATCAGCTGTCGCGCCGACGGTCCAGGGCTCGGAGTCACTGACGTCCGGGTCGACGAACTGGACCACCACGATGGTCGGCACGATGCCGAGCTGGCTCTCAGTGCGTGCCCGGTCGGTACCGGAAGGACGCTTCATCAGCGCGTCCGATGTCAAGTCCGACGCCGCGGTGACCGTGTTGGGTGCCGACACGGCGCAGGAGCTGTTCGGTCGTCGTGACGCGGTCGGCCAGACCGTGCAGGTCAGTGGAATCAACCTGACCGTCATCGGCGTACTCAACCCGGAGGGGTCTACCGCGGTGGCAAACGAGGACGATCAGGCGATCGTCCCTATCACCACCGCGGCCAACCGACTGATCGGCGGTACGGCTGCATCGTCCGTGCAGGCGATCTACGTCGAGGCGAAGTCGTCCGATGCACTGTCCGCGGCGTACCAGGAGATCGACGGTGAGCTGCTGAGCTTGCACCACGCGCTGTCACCGGCGGCCGCCGACTTCACCATCGCCAGCCAGCAGTCGTTGCTGTCGACCGCGACCTCGGTGACCCAGACACTCACTTCACTGCTGGCGGGGATCGCCGCGATCTCTCTGCTCGTCGGTGGTATCGGCGTCATGAACATCATGCTGGTGTCGGTCACCGAACGCATTCGCGAGATTGGCCTGCGCAAGGCACTTGGCGCCACACCGCGGGTGATCCGGCGCCAGTTCCTCGTCGAAGCCTCGGTGCTCGGACTGCTCGGCGGCGTGTGCGGGGTCATGATCGGGCTGATCGGCGCGCTCGTGCTGCCGGGGCTAATTTCCCAGCCGATTGACGTCTCCGGGACGGCGATCGTGTTGGCGATTGTCGTCGCAATCGGAATCGCGCTCGTGTTTGGTGTCTATCCAGCGAGCCGTGCAGCGCGGCTCAGCCCCATCGACGCGCTGCGGAGCGAGTAGCGACATGAACCACTACACCCACACGGAGGACTAACTGATGGTCAGAGGTCTGCGTTCCGCTCATAGCTTGATCCCGATAGTGGCAGTCTGCGGAGTGATGCTGCTGGGCGCGACCGCATGTGGTGGTAGCTCGTCGGCGGCAAGCCCGCCGAGCACCCGCGCCGGCGGGTCGGGCCAGACGCCGTTTAACCCGGGAGTCTCTGGGACCATCGCGAGTGTGACGACCGGGTCGCTCGAGGTGCAGGACCCGCAGAACGGCCAGACAACCGTGACGTATACCGCGGACACGCCAGTCCTCTCCGAGGCCTCCGGCACCTTGGCCGATGTCGTGGTCGGCAGCTGCGTAATCGTCACATCGTCCTCGACGGCGAAGTCGGGTGTGCCGGTCACCGCCGCCACGGTGGCGGTCAGCGCGGCGACTGCGAACGGGTGCACCGGTCAAGGCGGCTTCGGTGGGCAGCGTGGCCAGAGGTCGGCGAACGGACAGCGACCGGCGAACGGCGAAGGATCGACTGGTACGGCGCACAAATCTGCGGCCGACTCCAAAGCCAGCACCTCGCACAAATTCGTGCGACCGACCATCGGCGAGGTCACCGCGATCAACGGTCAAGGGTTCACGGTCAAGGCCGTCCAACGTAAGTCCAGCGCCGCGACCGCATCGTCCAGCAAGAGCACTGCACCGTCGAGTAGGGCGGCGTCGCCCACGACCAGCAACGTTTTGGTCACGACGACGGGCAGTACGACGTACACCGATACTGTGTCCGCGGACGCGTCCGCTTTGGTGGTCGGGAAATGCCTGATCGCCACCGGGACGGCCGACGACACAGGCACTGTGGCCGCCAACCTCCTTCGCGTGTCGAGCGCCGGAGCATCCGGCTGCAGTACGGCGAGCGGTCGCGGCCGGTTCGGATCCCCTGGGGCCGGCGGCAATGGCTGACCTCATGTCGAGGTTGGTGAGTCTGGGCTCACGCAAGACAACCCGACACAGAATGTCCGGCGGCCGACGGCGACTGCTGATCCGGGGAGCCGGGGTGGCAGTCGCGGCCGTGGTGGTGATCGGCGGCGTTCTCGCGTACACAACCCGTACGCCGCAACCGTCGTACCGGGTCGCAAGCGCGACCAAGGATGATGTGCAGGCTGTCGTCACGGCGAGCGGGACCATCGAACAGGTCAACACGGCGAACATCGGATTTGTCACGTCCGGGCAGGTCTCGAGCATCGCGGTAGCGGTCGGCCAGCAGGTCTCTGCCGGCGAGACACTAGCGTCGTTGGACGCGGCGAACCTGCAGAACGCGCTGACCGCGGCACAGGCAGCCGTCGCCGCAGCGCAGGCGAAACTCGCGGCGGATCAGTCTGGGGAACTCGGCACGGGCGCCGCACCGGCCATATACATCAAGAACGGCACTTTGCAGGTCGAGCAGGTCGACGATTCTGGGACCTCCGCTAGCAGCCAGCTTCAGGCAATCATTACGCAGCAAGCCGCTCTCGTGGACGCGCAGCATGCGGCCGACGCCGCTCTTATACAGACAAAGACCGACCTGGCCGCCGAAGAAACGGCTTGTCAGGCATTCGTGACCGCATCGCCAACCGGTACGCCGGCCCAGAGCCAGGCCTGCACCACGGCGGTTCAGGCGGTGCAAGCCGACCAGACAGCGCTGAACGCCGACCAAGCGGCCGTCGGGACCGACGAGTCGGGCCTTGCCGGCGCGTTGAGCACGCTGATCGCGTCCGAGCAGTCCGCGCCTACGACGACCCCCGCGCCGGTCACGACCTCACCGCCGAGCAAGGCACCTCCCGCGACGACCGCCCCGGCGCCTGCGTCACGCCCGGCCGGTCCGACCGCGAGCGGACCGTCCGCATCGGCGAACTCCAAACGCTCCAGCGGCGCCGGGTCCGGCGCGTCGACGTCCAAGGGCTCAGGCACGGGTGGCTCCGGTACGGCGAACGGAGGTTCGGGAGACTCGGGCAATTCGGGCAGCTCAGGAAGGAGCGGAAGCGCCGTACGACCGGCAACCCCGCAACAGTTGGCCGCGGACCAGGCGCAGATCGACCTCGCCAACGCAGAGCTGACGCAGGCGCAGCAAAACGTCGACCAGGCATCGGTGGTCAGCCCGATCGCGGGCACCGTAGCCACGGTCTCGGTGACCGTCGGGCAATCGGTCCAGGCGAGCACGGCGGCAGACCCGCAGTTCGTCGTTGTCGGCAGCGGCGCAGACGAGGTCACCGCTCATGTCAACGACACCACGGTCGGCCGGATCAAGGTAGGCGACTCGGTGCAGGTGCTTCCGGATGGGCAGTCGTCGCCGATCGCCGGCAGCGTGGCGGCGATCGGGATGCTGTCGACCTCGTCACCGGCCAGCTATCCAGTTACGATCGCGATCTCGGGCGACGCGCCACACCTGTACGCCGGCGGGTCGGTCCAGGACACGATCGTCCTCGGCAGCGTCAAACACGTGCTGACGGTGCCGACCTCGGCGGTGCACAACTTCGCGGCCCTGCACACCGTGACGGTCGACAACGGCGGAAAAACCACCACGGTGCCGGTCGTCGTCGGCCTGGTAGGACCGAACCGGACCCAGATCGTCTCCGGGCTCAAGTCGACCGCGGTCGTCGTCCTTGCCAACCTGGACGAGACACTGCCAACGACTACCAGCACGACCACCCGCGGGTTAGGCGGGCACGGCCGAGCATTCGGCGGCGGGTAGCCCCGACCCGATTGGGGACCCGGCGCAGCGGAACGCGCCATCGCATGGAACTACTGTCGGGTGCAGACAACCGATCAGTAGCGAGAGGAAGACCAGTGGGCAAGCTTGAAGGTAGGGTCGCCGTCGTCACAGGCGCCGGTCAGGGAATCGGCCTCGCCGTAGCGAAGGCGTACGTCGCAGAAGGCGCGAAGGTCGCAATGGTCGACAAACGGCCGGAGATCGTAGACATAGCGGCAGAACTCGGTGAGGGCTTCCGCGGCTACGTCTGCGACGTCAGCCAGCGCGCGGACGTGGAGTCACTCGCGCACGACGTGCAGCTCGACCTTGGGCCGATCGGCGTGCTGGTCAACAATGCCGGGATCACGCGACCGGCCATGCTGTGGAAGATGACCGACGAGCAGTGGGACTCGGTCATCAACGTGCACCTCAAGGGCACGTGGCTGTGCACTCAGACGGTCATTCCGCAGATGCGCGAGGCCGGTTGGGGCCGGATCATCAACGTCACCTCGAGCGCCGGAATCAACGGCACGATCGGCCAAGCCAACTACGCCTCGGCCAAGGGCGGGATCCTCGCGCTGACCCGTTCGGCCGCCCGCGAGCTCGCCGGCTTCGGCATCATCGTCAACGCGATCGCGCCCGCCGCGGCGACCCCGATGACCGAGAAGATCCGCACCGACGAACGCTTCGTGGAGACCTACCTCGAACGCATGATGATCAAACGATGGGCCGAACCGGAGGAGATCGCGCCGACGTTCGTGTTCCTCGCCTCGGAGGACACGAGCTACATGACCGGGCAGGTGCTGTCGGTGGACGGCGGGTCCGTCGTCGTACGCTGACCTGCGTCGATTTCCCTAACGCTCGTCACCGGTACGGCGCAGTTCTAGCCGGAACCGAGTGAGGCAAATGCCTGCCACATTGCGGCGTACCGGCCCTCGCCGGCGAGTAGTTCGTCGTGGCTGCCGACCTCCGCGATCCTTCCGTGGTCGAGTACGACGATGCGGTCCGCCGATCGCGCCGTCTGAAGCCGGTGCGCGATCACGATCGTCGTGCGATTATGCGACAACCGCTGCATCGCCGCGGCAACCCGGGCCTCGGTCGCAAGATCGAGGTTGGAGGTTGCCTCGTCCAGCAGCAGGATCACCGGATCGACCAGCTCGGCACGAGCGAGCGCTATCAGTTGCCGCTGCCCTCCGGACAACGACCGCCCGCGCTCGGAGATCTCATGAAGGTATCCGCCAGGCATTTGTGCGATGAACTCATGCGCACCTACCGCCCGCGCCGCCGCCTCCACGTCGACATCCGACGCTTCGGGTCGCCCGTAGGCGATATTGTCGCGAACCGTCCCGGTAAATAGGAACGCTTCCTGGGGCACATAACCAAGCTGTCGGCGGTACGTCGTCAGGTCCAACGACCGCAAGTCATGACCGTCGACCAGTACGCCGCCCTGGTCCGGATCGTAGAACCGGGCCAGCATCTTGATCACGGTCGTCTTCCCCGCACCGGTTTCACCGACCAGTGCGACGGTCTCACCTGCCGCGATCGATAGATCCAGGCCGCGGATCGCTTCCGGGGGTTTCGCCGTGCTTCGGGACGGCGTCGGGTGAAGGCTGTCGGCGGGACCGCGTTGCTCGTCGTCGTGGGGTTCGGACATCACCGAATAGGAAAAGTGCAGGTCGTCAAGTGTGATCGCGCCGGTGAGCCGACCGGGATCGGCCGCGTCATTAGCTGGTGGCGTACCGGTGCTCAGCCTCATCAGCTCCGCGATTCGGCCGATTGAGATCCGAGTCTGCTGCCATGAGTCGAAGACTTGGGACAGCTGTTGGATGGGGGAGAAGAACAGGTCGACGTAAAGGATGAACGCGATGAGCGCGCCCGCAGTCAGGTCGCCGTCATGAATGAGTACGGCGCCAAGGCTGAGCACGATCGCATCCGCCGCTGCAGACAGAAATTGCACGAACGGGAAGTACGTCGCGACCAGGCGCTGTGCGGCGAGCCGGGCGTCGAGGTAATTCGCACCAAGCCTGCGGAACCGGTGGGTCGCAACAGATTCGTGCACAAACGCCTGCGACTCGCGGACTCCCGAGAGGCTCTCTTGGAAGTCGGCATTGACGACAGCGATCCGCTCCCGGGCCAGATCGTATAAGCGGGAAGCGCGGCGCCGGAAGAGCACGGTCGCTATCGCCAGTGGTAGCACGACGCTCAGCGTGAGGAGACCGAGCTGCACGTTGAACAGGACAAGAGCGACCCCGACCCCAACGAAGGTCACGAACGAGACCAATGCGGCTAGCAGACCATTTTCGATCAGAGACTCGAACTGATCCACGTCCGTGGTCATCCGGGTCATGATCCGGCCAGCCATCTCGCGTTCGTAGTAGTTCAACGACAATCGTTGCAGTTGGGCCCAGATCCGGATCCGCAGCGACAGCATGACTCGCTGCGCGACACGTCCGCTGACAAATGTCTGGCCTACTTGGATCACCAGGTCGACGAGGGTGACGATGAGAAATAGACCTGAGGCGGCAGCGAGTACGCCACCGGCACCCGCGATTACGCCATCATCGATACCTGTCTTGACCAAGACCGGTCCCGCGAGGGACGCCACTGCATCCAACACGACAAGGACGAGCGCGATGAGCAGTGGCCGCCGAAACTCGCCCAACAACTTGGGCAGTGTGAAGCCCGGTTGGTGTCGGGTTTCTTGGTCGAGATCGATCTGCGCACGATCTCGGATTGGGTTCAGCGCGGCTACTTGCTTGAGCAGTTCCGGTGTTGGCGCGAGGTTGGCCTTCCAGCTCCCGCCGCCGCCGCGACCGAGCCCAGAACCGAGGCTGGGCGGGCCGCTGGCAGTCCTGACGGATCGGCGTACTGCTTGCGTCGCGGTGTCGTCCCACGCCGCGCCGGTCCGCTGGCGAGCTGTGGCGATCGTGCTCAATGCCTCGATCCGGTCGCCTACCTGCTCGGCCGAGTCATCCTCGAGACCGGTCAATAGTGTGCGGTAGAAAGCGCTGCGGTGTAACAGTTGTTCGTGGTTTCCTTGTTCGACAATGCGGCCCTGATCGAGTACGACGATCCGGTCCGCGAGATGGAGTGTCGATCGGCGGTGAGCGACCAGCAACGTCGTGCGGCCGGCCATCACGCTACGCAATGCCGCGTTGATCGCCTCTTCGGTGTTGGCGTCGACGGCGCTCGTTGCGTCGTCGAGGATCAGGATCCGCGGATCGGAGAGGATGGCCCTGGCCAGCGCGATTCGTTGGCGCTGGCCGCCTGACAGGGTCAGTCCGCGTTCGCCAACGACGGTATCGTATCCCTTGGGCAGGGCCGCGATGAACTCTTCGGCCATTGCTGCCCGCGCCGCCGCCCCTACCTGCTCATCGGTCGCACTCGGTCTGCCATAAGTGATGTTGGATCGAATCGTGTCCGAAAACAAGAAACTGTCTTCAAACACGACACCGATCTCGGACCGTAGTGAATGTAATGACACGGTCCGTACGTCGTGCCCATCGACCGCCACCGACCCTGAGTCCGGATCGTAGAAGCGCGAGATCAGCAACGTCGCGGAGGTTTTGCCGCTGCCGCTGGGCCCGACGATCGCCACCCGTTCACCGGCCGCAATATGTAAGTTCAGCCCGCGCAACACCTCGGTGTCCGCGTTGTACCCGAACCGCACGTCGGAGAACGTGACGGCGCCCTGGATGTCGCGGAGGTCAATTGCGTCTGGGGGATCGACGATCGACGGTCGCAGGTCGAGCAGTTGGAAGATGCGTTCTATGCCGGCCCTGGCCTGCTGGCCGACCGTAAGAAGGCCAGCAAGTTGGCGGGCAGGTGCCATCAGCTGTGCGACGTACGTCGAGAACGCTAGAAACGTACCGAGGGTCAGATTGTGCCGCAGCGCCAGCCAGCCGCCGAGGGCGAGGATCGCGACTTGTGCAATGGACGGGATCGTCTGCAGTAGAGGCTGATAGCGCGCCTGCAGGCGGGTGACGCGCAGCTGTGCGCCGTACAGGGTGTGCGCCGAATCGGCCACCCGCTTGATCTCCCGCGCCTCGCGGCCGAATGCCTTGACTACGCGTACGCCGTTGACATCCTCGTCGACGATCTGTACTACGTCTCCCTCGCGTTGCTGCGCGTCCCAGGTCGCGGGGAATATTCGCCGCCGCATTCGGTAGGACACGACGAGTAGCGCGGGCGCGATGACGAGGCTGACGATGGCGAGCAGCGGTGAGAGGAACAGCATCACGATCAGCGACAGCAGCATCAGCAGCAGGTTGCCGCCCATGATCGGCAAGAAGCTGAGTAAGCCTTGGACAAGCGCCGAGTCGGAGTTGGCTCGAGCGACGAGTTGCCCGGTCGGCATCCGGTCCAGGTTCGCAAAGTCCATCCGCTGCAGGTGTGCCTGCATATCGTTGCGCAAGTCGTACTGCACGGACAGCGCGACGCGGCCACCTCGATAGCGTCGCAGGTAGGCGAATCCGAAGCTCGCCGCGGCAAGGACTAAGAGCAGCACGAGCCACGGCCACAGGCTTGAGGTCTGCGCGACTATTACGTTGTCGACGATTTGTCGCTCAAGGAGCGGTACGACGGTTTGACAACCACTGCCCAGGACCGCCGCCGACAACGCGATCGTGACATCACGACGATGGCGCAGGACATAACTGCCCAGGCGGCGTATCCATCCGCTCGGAGATTGCTCGGACGCGCCCTGTGCTGGAGTCCGCTGCGCCGTCTCGGTGCGGGTCGTCATCGTCCCGTCATCGGCCAGTCGCGATACTGTCGGGCCGGCGTTCGGCTACTGCCGCGTCGATCGCCGGCCCGAGCCAGGCCAGGGACTGAATGACTTGCGCGCCGTCGGGCGTGCGGGCACACAGCAGATCGAGCCGCCGGACCATCTCGGCCTCGACTCGTTCGAGCATCGCCTCGCCGTCGCGGGTCAGTGATAGCGACGCGGCGCGTTGGTCGCCCTCGACGCCAGTGCGTTCGATCAGCCCGCGTTTGCACAGAGCGTCGACCGCCGAGCTGACAGTTGGTCGGCCAAGGGCGAGTCGAGCAGCTACCCGGGAGGCCCGCTGGTCACCCGAGGCGATCGCCGACAGCACCCGATAGTGAGCGAGATTTAGCTCCGCGGATGAACGCTCCAACACGCGGGACATGCGGGCAAGTGCCCGTACGGCCTGCCTCTGCGCGTCGGGGTCCGCAGCGCGGCGAGATGAGGTCACGTTTCGAGGGTAACTCCAAACTAGTTCGTTCGTCGAACTATATGGGCCGTTAATCGTTCTAGCCCAGTCCGCCGAGACTGAGCGGGTCGTACGTGATCCCGAGGATGTGAGTGGGATTCGTTGCGTAGTCTGTTTTCGGATCCGTAGTTTTGTGGTGACCTCGTACCTGACCGACTCGAATCGGGGACGTCATTGTAGAAGGGCCGTGCCGATTAACAAAAACCGACTCGAGGCGTTCAGCGACGGCGTACTGGCCATCATCATCACGATCATGGTGCTCGAACTGCGAGTACCCGCCACGGCAACGTGGCATGGCCTGGCCGAAGTTGCCCCTACATTCCTCAGTTACCTGCTCAGCTTTGTGTACGTCGGCATCTACTGGAATAACCACCACCACATGATGCAGTTGGTGGATGGCGTCAACGGCGCGATCCTCTGGGCTAACCTGCATCTGCTGTTCTGGCTGTCGCTGTTTCCGTTTACCACCCGATGGCTGGACGAGACCGGCTTCGTCGAGATCCCGGTCCTGGTCTACGGAGCCAACCTTCTGTTGGCCGGGATTGCCTACTACATACTCAGTTCGACGTTAATCCGTCGACAGGGCAAGGACGGTCCTCTGGCGCAAGCGACCGGAGGGGACTGGAAGGGCAGGACCTCGCCCCTTATTTACATCACCGGCCTTGCGCTGACGTTTGTGCATCCCGCGATAGGCCTGGGTTTGTACACACTGGTTGCGCTGATCTGGCTGGTGCCGGACCGGCGGGTGGAGCGCTACTTAGCGGCGGCCGAGCGAACGCCCGACGACGGGCCGTAAGCGGCGCTAGCGTTGGTCATTATCGGTCTCGGCGCGTCGATGGACCGGACGAGGCCGCCGGCCGGCTCAGTCGGCCGGGCCCTGGGCAAGGGTGAGCGTCGCGGTGTGTGACTGTCCGGCCGTGTCCGTCCAGGTAATGGTGGTCTGTTGCCCGGGTCGGTAGCTATCCAGGTTTGACTGAAGTCCGCTGCTGGTCGTGGCCGGTCGACCGCCCAGCGAGGTGATTACGTCGCCCGCGACAACACCGGCTTGCGCGGCGGGGGCACCTGACACCACGTCCACCACCGTGCTACCAGAGCCAGCCGCGCTACCCGGTTGCAGCGCAACGCCGAGAAACGCCGGATAACCGATGTGGACGGTGTCCGAAGCCTGATTCGACTCGATCTGGTTGGCGACCGCAAGTGCGGTCCCAATCGGGATGGCGTAACTGGTTGCCGTCGGTGAGGTCGATGTCGCTGTTGTCGTCGCGGACTCGGCTGCGGTGTCCATGCCAACTATGCGATCGGAACTGTTATACAGCGGGCCGCCCGAGTCACCGGCCTGGATAGCGGCGTTGTCCTCGATCAGGCCGTTAAGAGTTTCCGGGTTAGCGCCATTGCTGTCCGAGGCGGTGATGGTTTGGTCCGTCGCGGTGACCGTCCCGCTGGCGGCGCTGGGCGTGCCGCCTGCCCCGCCGGCATTTCCGACACCGGTGACGCTCTGCCCTACGGTCGCCGCGGCAGAGTCCATTTGCGCCGTCTGAAGGTTCGACGCGCCCTGCAACTGCAGGACCGCGATATCACCCGTCGGGTCGGTACCGACCACCGTGGCGGTGTAGGTCGCGCCGGTGGACACGACCGTCGCCTGGATGCTCGTGGCGCCATCGACGACGTGATTGTTGGTCAGCACCTCACCGTTACGCGTGAGGATCATGCCGGTGCCCGCCGCCTCGGCACTCTGGTAACCCAGCGCCGAAACGATGTCGACCACGCCGATCTGTTGAGCAGCGGTAGCCGAGTTCGTGCTCCCGGCAGTGCCATTGCCCGCATTGGCACCGGGCTGCCCATTGCGATATCCGCCAGCGATACTGCCGCCGACACTGAAGTCGCCGGCCGAGCTGCCCTGGCTACTCGTGTTCGGCCGGACCAGCGATGTCGACGCCGCGGCCTGCTGTGACGATCCACCGGCGCCGATCGCGACTCCCACGCACATCGACGCGGCGACGGCCAGCGCACCGCCGGTCAACCACGCGGCCCGATGGTGTTGCCGGGGATGAGGCGTCGGATCGGGTTGCGGGCTCGGCGCGTGCGTGCCAAGTGCGTCCGGCCAGTTTTCGTCCATCTTTATCTCCGATGACTTCGTGTGCTGCTGCGATGCGATCTATGACTCTCCTTTGAGTAGGCGCGGTGTAGTTTGCGGTTTGCTGAGAACAAGCACGGAACTGCCTGAGAATGACGATTCGCGCGGCGCGGCGACCTGATGATGCCGCGTGGTCGGGCACTGTCCCCGGTAGCGATCGCTCGGTAGATTGAGAATCTGGGCCACACCGGTCCCGAATGAGTCAATCCCGCTCGTCGCGGGGAACGGGGGTACTCCATGGCCGACCAGCCGATCGTGCACGTGCAGCAGGGAGCCATCCAAGGAACGACCGATCGTGGAATGCAGGCGTTTCTCGGGATCCCGTACGCCGCGGCGCCGTTCGATGACCTGCGGATGAAGCCGCCGGCCCCGCCCGTGTCGTGGGACGGCGTACGCGATGCGAGCCAGTATGGTCCGACCGTGCCGAAAGGCGACTACCCGCCTCAGTACCAGGCACTATTGCCTGAGGTCACGATCGAGGGCGACGAGTGTCTCAACCTCAATGTGTGGACGCCTGACCCGACCGCGAGCGGACTACCGGTCTACGTCTGGATCCACGGTGGGTCGTTCATGAACGGGTCCGGTTCGATCGCGCAGTACGCCGGCACGTCGTTCGCGCGGGACGGGGTCGTCTGCGTGACGATCAACTACCGACTCGGCGCCGAGGGGTTCCTTTACACGCCAGGGGAAACCAGCAACCTCGGACTTCTCGACCAGGTTGCCGCGCTCGAATGGGTGCGCGACAACATCGCCGCGTTCGGCGGAGATCCGGCCAAGGTCACCGTAGGTGGAGAATCGGCCGGCGCGATGAGTGTGACGACGCTGCTGTCGATGCCGCGGGCCAACGGGCTGTTCCGCTCGGCCATCATCGAAAGCGGCGCGGCCGCCCACACGATGTCGCCGCAGACAGGTGACAAGGTGACCGGTTACCTGGCCGAACTGCTCGGGGTCGAGCCGACGCGAGCGGCGATCGCGGCACTACCGCGCCGACAGGTCTTTGAAGCGGCAGCGGCGCTGACCAACGAGGTTCAGACCACGCCGGACCCGGCGAAGTGGGGCGAGATCGTGCTGAGCCTGTTGCCGTTCATGCCAACCGTCGATGGCGAGGTACTCCCGGCATCACCGATCGAGTCGATCGCAGGTGGCCAGGGCGCCGACGTATCGGTGCTGATCGGTACCAACCTCGAGGAGTCCCGGCTGTTCCTGGTCGCGCCCGGAGTCATCGGGATGATCGACGAACAGGCAGCCCTGATGGGGATCTCGGCGTACGGCGCACCGGCGAAGGACGCGTACGCGCTGTACGGCAAGGACCGTGCCGGCGCCGGCCCGGGCGACATCCTTGCCGCGGTCGTCACTGACTGGTTCTTCCGGGTCCCGGCCATCCGGGTCGCCGAAGCACGCGGCGGTGACAAGACGTGGATGTACCGGTTTGACTGGCGTTCGCCGGCGTACGACGGCCGGCTAGGTTCGGCACACGCGGTTGAGATCCCGTTTGCGTTCGACACTCTCGACTCCGGCGGCCTGGAGCCGATGCTGGGCGCGACACCCCCGCAGGAGGTGGCGAACACGATGCACGACGCGTGGGTCAAGTTCATCACCGACGGTGACCCCGGCTGGTCGGCGTACGACGTGCAGACCCGCGCGACGCAGATCTTCGGTGATGAGCCGCGGGTCGAGTCCGACCCCAACTCGGCTGAGCGGCAGTTCTGGGACGGCATTCGCTAGCGGTCGCGCGGTCATGCGATTCGGAGAGACCCCCGCCGAACCGCATGACCTTAAGCGAAGACGCCGCTACGGGACGTAGCGGACAGCGCCCTTGTCGGCGGACAACGCCATCGATGCATACGCGCGCAGCGCGGTCGACACGGTTCGGTCGCGATCCTTCGGGACATAGCCGCCGGACGCCTCGAGGTGTGCGCGCCGTTCGGCCAACACCTCGTCCGCTACGTCGATGCGGATGGACCGGTTGGGGATGTCGATGACGATAGGGTCGCCGTCCTCGACGAGCGCGATATCCCCGCCGGCGGCGGCCTCAGGTGAGACGTGGCCGATGGACAATCCCGACGTGCCACCAGAAAATCGGCCGTCCGTGATCAGCGCGCAGGAGGCGCCGAGCCCAAGCCCCTTGAGGTACGTCGTCGGGTAGAGCATCTCTTGCATGCCCGGACCGCCGCGCGGGCCTTCGTAGCGGACGATAACGACGTCGCCCGCCTTGACGCGCTTGCTCAAGATCGCCTCGGTCGCTGCTTCCTGCGATTCGGTGACAACGGCCGGCCCGGTAAAGGTCAAGATCGAGTCGTCGACGCCGGCCGTCTTCACCACGCAGCCATCGGGTGCGAGGTTGCCGCGCAGCACGGCCAGTCCGCCGTCCGCGGAGTAGGCGTGGTCGAGATCGCGCACGCAGCCGGTCTCAGCATCGAGGTCGAGCTCGTGCCAGCGTTCGGACTGTGAGAAGGCCTCAGCGGAACGCACACAGCCGGGTGCCGCGTGGAAGAGCTCGACCGCGTTGGGTGCCGGCGAACCGGACCGCACATCCCACGTCTTGAGCCACTCCTCGAGCGACGGTGCGTGCACGGAGTGGACGTCGGCGTTCAGCATGTTCGCCCGGTACAACTCTCCAAGTATGGCGGGGATTCCGCCGGCACGATGGACGTCCTCGACGAGGTAGTCACCGCTCGGCGCCACCTTGCAGATGCACGGCACCCGCCGCGACAGCGACTCGATGTCCTGCAGCGTGAAGTCGACACCGCCCTCGATAGCGGCCGCAAGCAGATGCAAGATCGTGTTGGTCGAGCCGCCCATCGCGATGTCCATGGCCATCGCGTTCTCGAACGCCGCCATCGTGGCGATGTTGCGCGGCAGCATCGACTCGTCGTCCTGGTCGTAGTAGCGGTGCGTGATGTCGACAACGGTCCGGCCGGCCGCCTGGTAAAGCTCCTTGCGTGCGGTGTGGGTGGCCAGCGTCGTACCGTTGCCCGGCAGCGCAAGGCCCAACGCTTCGGTCAGGCAGTTCATCGAGTTGGCTGTAAACATGCCCGAGCACGACCCGCATGTGGGACAGGCCGCTTCCTCGATCAGGCCCATGTCCTCATCGGAGACCGACTCCGAGACCGAGTCCGACATCGCGGTGATCAGGTTGAGACGCGTGCGTACCGTGCCATCGACGAGGACCGTCTTGCCGCCCTCCATCGGCCCGCCGGAGACGAAGACCGTCGGGATGTTGAGCCGCAGCGCGGCCATCAGCATGCCGGGCGTGATCTTGTCGCAGTTGGAGATGCACACGAGCGCGTCGGCACAGTGCGCGTTGACCATGTACTCAACGGAGTCGGCGATCAGGTCACGCGACGGCAGGGAGTAGAGCATGCCGCCATGGCCCATGGCGATCCCGTCGTCGACGGCAATCGTATTGAACTCGCGCGGGATGCCGCCCGCCTCCTTGATGGCTTCGGAGACCACCCGACCGACCGGCTGCAGGTGCGTGTGGCCAGGCACGAACTCGGTGAAGCTGTTGGCGACCGCGATGATCGGCTTGCCGAAGTCTTCGCGGGCGACGCCGGATGCGCGCATGAGAGCGCGGGCGCCGGCCATGTTGCGGCCATGGGTGACGGTGCGAGATTTGAAGGGTGGCATGACTACATCGTGCGATACCGGTGGGTATTGGGGAAGACGCCGTCAACACTAGTAGTGCCAGCACTAGCATTAACGGAATGACCGGTGGTGAACAACGACGCAAGGAGCTCGGCGACTTCTTACGCGCGCGTCGTGGACAGCTCGATCGTGACGAATTCGGGCTCCCACCGGTGGCCCGGTCCCGGCGTACCGGACTACGGCGGGAGGAAGTCTCCTACCTGTCGGGCGTGAGCGTCACGTGGTACACGTGGCTCGAACAGGGCAGAGACACCAACCCGTCTAGGCAGGTCCTCGACGCGCTGGCCGGCGCCTTGCGGCTGACTCCCGCCGAGCACTCCTACGTGTTGTCGCTCGCGGGGTTTGCGGCGCCGGCGCCGACCGAGGCGCCGATGGTGATCGGCGCGCCACCGGAAGTGCAGCGACTCCTCGACGCACTGGTCGGCTATCCGGCGTTTGCGATCACGACCGACTGGTCGATCGTCGGGTGGAACCCGGCGTACGCCGCTCTCTATCCCCACGTCTCGTCGGTTCCCGATGAGGACAGAAACTTGCTGTGGCTGGTCTTCACTGATCCCTATGTTCGCGAGATGCTGCCCAACTGGGACCGGGACAGCCGTCGTTTCCTGACCGAGTTTCGCGCCGAGGCGGGACCGCGACTCGGCAGCCCCGAGTTTGCGACGCTGATTGCCCGGTTGCAGGAGGCAAGCGAGCCGTTTCGAATCGGCTGGGCAAGCCGCGATGTGCAGGGGTTCAGCTCACGTGAGCGGTTGTTTCACCACCCGAAGGTAGGCGACCTCTTGCTCGAGGAGCATCGACTGGCGCCGGTGGACCATCCCGAACTGCATCTTGTGGTCTACACGCCCACGGCTGAGGCTGACACCAGGGAGCGGCTGAGCCGGCTCGTGGGCTAGGCCAGTGGCGCGACGACTGGTCTAATGAACTGACCGCGCGCAGATCTGTGCAACGCCGAGCTCGAGGAGCCGTCATGCCTCACATTCAGCACACTAATGTGGACCTGACAGAGAAATCCGCACCAAATTCGGGATCAAACCCACTACGTGGTTATCTCGCGACGCCAAGTGGCGCTGGACCTTGGCCCGGCGTCGTCATGATTCACGAGGTCTTCGGGCTTGACGATGTCATGCGAAGGCAGGCAGACCGACTGGCCCGAGCCGGGTTCCTGACACTTGCCGTCGATCTGTACAGCGCAGGCGGCGCACGGCGGTGCTTGGTGTCGACGATGCGCGCAATGATGAGCGGCAAGGGTCGCGCGTTCGCGGACATCGAGGCCGGCCGGTCGTGGTTACTGGACTCGGCCGACTGCACCGGCAAAGTCGGCGTCATAGGATTCTGTCTGGGCGGCGGGTTCGCGCTGCTCACGGCGGGCACCGGTTTCGACGCTGCATCGGCAAACTACGGTCAGCTCCCCAAGGATGTCGACGCTGTGCTTTCCGGCGCGTGTCCGATCGTCGGCAGTTACGGCGGACGCGACTTCACCCTCAAGGGTGCCGCCGCGAAGTTGGACGCGGCGCTGACCCGGGCCGGCGTCGTACACGACGTCAAGGAGTATCCGGACGCCGGGCACGCCTTCCTCAACGACGCCGCATCGGGTCCGCGCCCGCTGCGACCACTGCTGCGAGTCGCCGGAATGGGACCCGAACCGTCGGCCGCGACCGATGCGTGGCACCGAATTGACGAGTTCTTCGATACACATTTGAGGTCCGTATGAACACTGATGACCGCGCGTTTCTTGACGCATTTCACCAAGTTGGCAAGATCGGGGCGACCGGACACGGCGGCGTGGAGCGGCAAGCGGGTTCGGCCGCGGACGGTGAGCAACGTCGTTGGCTCGCCGATCTGTTGAGCGCCAGCGGATTTGCCGTCAACTATGACCCGATCGGTAACGAGTTCGGACTTCTCGAGCTGACACCAGGAGCGCCGTACGTGCTGGTGGGATCGCACCTCGACTCGCAGCCCACCGCGGGCCGGTACGACGGCGCCTACGGCGTGATTGCCGCGGCGTACGCCGTGCTGCGACTGGCCGAGAAGTGGCGCGATTCCCACGTTGCTCCGACGTACAACATAGGCGTGGTCAACTGGTTCAACGAGGAGGGAAGTAGGTTCAAGCCGTCGATGATGGGCAGCGGCGTATTCACCGGAAAGATCGATCTGACAGCCGCTCTCGACACGACCGACCCCAGGGGTACGACGGTGCGTGATGCGCTGGACGCGATCGGGTGCCGCGGCGAGTACGACGCGCCAAACATTGCGGCGTACGCCGAAATCCACATCGAGCAGGGTCGCGGCATGGAGAAGGAAGGGGTCACTATCGGCCTCGTGCACTCCAACTGGGCGGCCAACAAGTACGAGTTCCTTGTCCACGGGGAGCAGGCCCACACCGGCTCGACCGTCATCGCCGACCGCAAAGACGCGCTGCTCGGGGCCTCGATGCTGGTGGTCGCGGCGCGCGAGATCGCGGACCATTTCGACGACGGTGTGCTGCACACATCCGTAGGCGAGCTGACCGTCTACCCCAACTCGCCGGTCGTCGTACCGAGTCGAGTCAACCTGCTGCTCGATCTGCGTTCGGCAGACGAGGATGTGCTCGCCGAGGCCGACCGTATGCTGCATGAGCGGATAGCGAAGATCCAAGTGAGCGCCAACGTTCAAATCGAGCGTGGCAGCGCGCATTGCTGGCCGGTCACGCCGTACCAACCCGAAGGCGTGCAGCTTGCAGCATCGGTGGCCGCCGATCTTGGCCTGCGGCACCAAGAGGTGATGACGTTGGCCGGCCACGACTCGACCAACATGAAGGACATCGTGCCCACGGTGATGTTGTTTGTGCCGAGCGTCGACGGGATCAGCCACAACGAACAGGAACTCACGCACGACGAAGACCTGGTCGCCGGGCTGACGATGCTCACCGCGGTGGTGGAAAAGCTTGCGGACGGCGCGTTGAAGTCGTAAATAGTGGCCGGAACCTCGCGGGTGGCATAGGTTGCGGATTGTGAGGATCGTTGCGCTAAAGGAGAGCCACCCCGGCGAGACCAGGGTGGCGATGGTGCCCGACCTCGTGGGCAAGTTCGTCACGCTCGGTTACGAGGTCGGGATCGAGCCGGGCGCCGGGGAAAACGCGTTGCTGTCAGACGACCTCTACACGGCCGCCGGGGCAGTGGTCTCCGCCGACGCCGTTGACGACGCGGATGTTGTCATTTCCGTCCAGCCTCCCGATGAATCCGTAATCCGCCGTCTGAGGCCCGGTGCCGCCACAATTTCCTTCTTACCGGCGCAGTCGTGCTTGCCGCTGATCTCGCTACTACGCGAACGTCACGTCACCTCGTTCGCCATGGAACTCATCCCGCGGATTTCTCGCGCCCAGTCGATCGACGCGCTGACGTCGCAGTCATTGGTCGCCGGATACCGCTGCGCCATTGTCGCGGTCGAGGCGTTACGGCGGTTCTTCCCGCTCAACATGACCGCCGCAGGCACGGTGCCGCCGGCCGAGGTTGTCGTACTCGGCGCGGGAGTGGCTGGCCTGCAGGCGATCGCGACCGCCAAGCGACTCGGCGCCGTTGTGCGTGCCTACGACGTACGTCCGTCGTCCGCGGAGGAGATCGCGTCAATGGGCGCGCACCCGATCGACCTCGAACTCGAGACTCTCGAAGGCGCCGGCGGCTACGCGCGCGAGATGAGCGAGGACCGCGCCGCCCGTCAGCGCGAGCTGCTCACTCCGTACGTGGCCGCCGCCGATGCACTTATTACGACGGCCGCCGTGCCCGGTCGCGAGGCGCCGCGCCTGGTGACCAGGCAGATGGTCGAGCAGATGGCGCCAGGCTCGGTTGTCGTCGACCTGGCGGCGGACTCCGGCGGCAACGTTGAAGGGTCGCGGCCCGGTGAGACCGTCCAGATCGGGCATGCGCAGGTCTGGGGCGGGTCCAACGTGCCGGCTCAGATGCCCGGTCCCGCATCCCGCCTATATGCGCAAAACATTGTCAACCTCGTCACGCTGATGACCGCGGACGGCGCATTCGCGCCGGACTTCGAGGACGAGATCGTCGCGACATCCTGCGTGACCCACGGCGGCGACGTACGGCATGAGCCCACTCGTGCACTGCTGGAGGGGGAGTCGCAATGAGCGAACCGATGGTCTGGCTGACGATCTTCGTGCTGAGCATCTTCGTCGGCATCGAGGTGATCTCAAAAGTATCCACGACTCTGCACACTCCGCTGATGTCCGGCGCCAACGCGATCCACGGCATCATCCTGGTCGGCGCCATCCTCGTCACCGGATTCGCACATAACACCGGACAGTTGATCTTCGGCCTGATCGCCGTCGTACTCGCATCTATCAACATGGTCGGCGGGTTTGTCGTCACCGACCGGATGCTGCAGATGTTCACCCGCCGCAAGCCGCGGGCTAAGGAACTGACCCATGAGTAGTACGCCGACCTGGGTCCAGTTGATCTATCTCGCCTGCGCTGTCTGTTTCATCCTTGCCCTCAAAGGACTCTCGTCGCCGAAACACGCGCGAGCGGGCAACCTACTTGGCGCCGTCGGCGCGATCGTCGCGGTTGTCACGGTTTTCTTCGCGGCCGATATCAACCACCTGGTACCGATCCTGATCGCGATCGCGGTCGGCACTGTCATCGGCGTCATCGGCGCTCGCAAGGTCCTGATGACCCAGATGCCGCAGTTGGTGGCGCTGTTCAACGGTGTAGGCGGTCTGGCTGCCGCGGTCGTCGCGTTGCTGGAGCTGTCGGACCGAGTCGGCCACGGTGGTGAGCCGAAGTTCGACCTCGCGATGACGGCGTTCACAATCCTCGTCGGCACAGTGTCATTCGCCGGCAGCATGCTCACCTTCGCCAAGCTACAAGAGCTGATGACATCGCGGCCGGTGCTCTTTCCCGGTCTGCCGGTGTTGTTCGGGCTGGCCATCATCGGCGCCCTCGCCCTCGCGGTCTTCGTCGTCACCGACCCGATGGTTTGGATCGGCATCGCACTCGGGATCGTCGGGCTCGCCCTCGGCGTACTCCTCGTGCTTCCCGTCGGCGGTGCCGACGTACCCATCGTCATCTCACTACTCAACGCGTTCACCGGCCTTACCGTCGCGGCAGGTGGTTACGTCCTCGGCAACACGGTCCTGCTGGTCGGCGGCACACTCGTCGGCGCCTCCGGAACGATCCTGACCAAACTGATGGCCGCCGCCATGGGCCGGTCGGTCGTCAACATCATGTTCGGCGCGCTGAAAGGCGGCTCGACGCTCGGGGCGGGCACCGTCTCGGATCGTCCGGTCCGCTCGGCTGGGCCCGAGGACATCGCGATTCTACTCGAGTACGCGAGCAAGGTCATCGTCGTACCGGGATATGGACTCGCCGTCGCGCAGGCACAGCACACGCTGCGTGAGCTCGTCGACGTACTGACCGCACGCGGCGTGGCCGTCGACTACGCGATCCATCCCGTCGCCGGCCGGATGCCCGGGCACATGAACGTGCTGCTTGCCGAGGCGCAGGTGCCCTACGAGCAGCTCAAGGAAATGGACGACATCAACAGTCAGTTCAAGCAGACCGACGTCGTACTTGTCGTCGGCGCCAACGACGTGGTCAACCCGGCGGCGAAAACCACCCCGGGAGCGCCGATCTACGGAATGCCGATCCTCAACGCCGACGAGGCTAACCAGATCGTCTTCCTGAAGCGGTCGATGCGCCCCGGGTTCGCCGGGATCGAGAACGAACTGCTCTTCGATCCAAAGACCACGCTGCTGTTCGGGGACGCGAAAGACTCACTGGGCAAACTGCTGAACGCCGTGAAAGCGCTCTAGCCGGTAGGTTCCCGCTGATCGCGCGTTAGCCGAGGAGTTCGGCCATGGTGCGCAAGGTGTCGGGACTATCGCCGCGAACCATCATCGTGGTGATCAAGGAGTCCTGCCACCGCGGCAGCTCGTCCTTGATCTTGGCGCGCGGACCGACGAGGGCAATCTTCTCGACCATCGCGAGCGGCACGGCGGCAATCGCTTCCTTCTTGTGCCCGGCAAGGTAGAGATCCTGGATCTTGGCGCATTCGGCTTCGAAGCCCATCCGAGCGATCACGTCGTAATGGAAGTTCACGCCGCGCGCGCCCATGCCGCCGACATACAGCGCAAGGTGCGGCCGGATGTTGTCGGCGGCGGCCTCGACGTCGTCCTGAATATGGACCGAGACCATGCAGGGCACCTCGAAGTCCGCCGCCGTACGCCGTGCACCCGGCCTGGCGAATCCTTCCGCGAGCGAGTCGCGGTAGTGCTGGTCATCGGTCGGGGAGTAGAACAGCGGGATCCAGCCATCCGCGATTTCCGCTGACATGGCTACGTTTTTCGGGCCTTCCGCGGCGAGCATGATCGGCATGTCCGTGCGGATCGGGTGCAGCGTCGAGCGCAATGCCTTCCCGAGTCCGGCGCCGCCTTGCAACGGGAGCTGGTAGTGCTTGCCGTCGTAGGTGAGCACCTCGCGAGCGATAGCGCTGCGCAAGATTTCGACGTACTCGCGGGTACGTGCCAGCGGCTTCGGATACGGCTCGCCGTACCACCCCTCGACAACCTGCGGCCCGGATGCGCCGATGCCGAGCACCACCCGGCCGCCACTGAGATGGTCCAGCGTCATCGCCGCCATGGCCGCCGCGGCGGGCGTGCGCGCAGACAGCTGGATAACCGACGTGCCGAGCTTGATCTTTGAGGTGTGGCTGCCGATCCACGCCAACGGTGTCAGAGCGTCCGAGCCGTACGCCTCGGCCGTCCAAACTGAGTCGAAGCCGAGATCCTCGGCAGCGGTGACCGTCTCAAGCAGGTTGTCCGGTGGGCGCGATCCCCAGTAGCCCAGTGCTAGACCCAGCTTCATGCGTGTCTCCTCTATTTGGATGGCGCGATGTCAATGCCCCGGGCGCACAGTAGCAGGCACTGGCGCGCACGCCTTTCGTGCCGGTTCCGCCTCCGCTAGGCTGCGATTGATCAATGATCATTGGTCTGGACGGGAAGCTGGCGCGATGAACACGGAATTGGCCGACGTACCCGGCATCGCTGCGGGGCTCACCGAACTCTACAAAGACCTCCACTCACATCCAGAACTGTCCTTCGCCGAGCACCGGACCGCAGGCATCGTCGCGACCCGGCTGACGGCGCTCGGATATGAAGTCCAGACAGGCATCGGCGGCACCGGTGTCGTCGGAGTCCTGCGGCGGGGCGAGGGTCGCACGGTGCTGCTGCGTGCCGACATGGACGGGCTGCCGGTGCTCGAGGCGACCGGCCTGGATTATGCGAGTACGGCGCGCAGTACCGATCGCGACGGCCGGGACGTGCCGGTGATGCACGCATGCGGGCACGACATGCACGTCGCCTGTCTGCTCGGCGCCGCCGACGCGCTCGTACGCCGTGCCGATGCGTGGTCGGGCACTCTGGTCGTGCTCTTTCAGCCAGCCGAGGAGCAAGGGGCCGGAGCGCTCGCCATGGTCGCAGATGGGTTATACGATCGCGTGCCGAAGCCTGACGTCGTACTTGGGCAGCATGTTGCGCCGGTCGCGGCCGGGCTGGTCGGAGTTCACGCCGGCGCCGCTTTCGCAGCAGCGGACTCGTTCGATGTGCGACTGTTCGGTCAGGGTGGGCATGGGTCGCGACCGGAGACGACGACCGACCCGATCGTGATGGCCGCGGCGACGGTCATGCGCCTGCAGACAGTGGTGGCCCGGGAGATTACGCCGAGCCAGATGGCCGTGCTGACAGTAGGCCAGATCCATTCGGGTACGGCGAACAACATCATTTCCGACGAGGCGATGCTCGGCCTGAGTTTGCGATCGGCGGATGAGTCGGTCCGGACCCGGTTGAAGGATGCGGTCCACCGAGTGGTGCGAGCGGAGGCTCAGGCCTCGGGCACGGACCGCGAGCCCGAGATCACCCTGAAGGAGTCGTTCCCGGTGCTCCGCAACGATGCGGCAGCCACGGCGCGGGTGAATGTGGCGTTCCGGCAGACCTTCGGCGACAGCATGGTCGTTGACCCGGGCACGGTGTCCGGTAGCGAGGACGTCGGTCAACTCGCCACGGCGGTGGAGGCGCCCATCGTGTTCTGGCTATTTGGCGGTACGGACCCCGACAAGTATCGGGCCGCGGTCGCGGCCGGGACGATCGAGCGCGATATACCGTCCAACCATTCGGCGTACTTCGCCCCACAGATCCGCCCGACGCTTGACACCGGGATCGCCGCACTTATCGTCGCGGCTCTGGAGTGGCTTGGGCTGAAGTAGCCGGCGTAGCGCGACACGCCGCTCATTTGATACGGCGCTCATTCGAGGTTTTGTAAACCGCTGGAGTGTGCTCAACAGCGCGGGAAGGCTTGAACTCTCTTCCACTTTCAATCTATAGCGCACCCCGGGGCTTGCGGCAAGCCCCCAGCAGTGCCGCACAATTGCCGACCGGAGCCAATCCTTCGGAAACGGGAGTTGTGTAATGCGGGTGTTGTTATCGATGGCGGCAGGACGGCTGCGCAAGGTCGTGAGCGCGTGAGTGCAACGACGGCGAGCGCGTTTGACCTTCCCGACCACCTCGCGCCCAAAGCCGACCCGGCGTTGATCGCCGGCGACGAGCGGCACTTCGCGGCGATCGCGCGGAGTCTTGAGCAATCGATCTGCGACCTGTCCGACCGCCTCGAAGTCGAGCTCAAGGCGCCAGCCGGCGAAGGTCAGGAGGCGATGGATCGTGACCTCGAGGTCCACCGGCTGTCGTCCCGATTGCGTACGCTGCGCCGCTACGGCCTGGACCTATGCCTTGGACGGATGGTCGGCGCCGACGGCACCGAGCCGGTGTACGTCGGACGACTTGGACTCACCGACGGCGCCAGCCGCCGCCTGCTGGTCGACTGGCGATCGCCCGCGGCCGAACCGTTCTTCGGCGCGACGCATGCCGACCCGATGGGTCTGACAAGTCGCCGCCGGTATCGCTGGACCGGCGGCCGAATCAGCGACTACTGGGACGAAGTGTTTACCGCGGACGGCCTGGAAGGACGCGCGGCGCTAGATGACCAGTCCGCCTTCATCGCCAGCCTTGGCAGCGATCGATCGCCCCGCATGCGCGACGTCCTCAGCACCATCCAAGCCGACCAGGACGCCATCATCCGCGCCGGATCGGGCGGCGCGCTCGTCGTCGACGGCGGTCCCGGAACGGGAAAGACCGTTGTCGCTCTGCACCGCGCCGCCTATCTCCTCTACTCGGATCCGCGTGTCGGGCACCACCGGGGCGGCGTTCTTTTCGTCGGTCCACATCAGCCCTACCTGGCGTATGTCTCCGACGTACTGCCCAGCCTGGGAGAAGAGGGCGTGCAGACGACCACAATCCGGGACCTCGTGCCCGAAGGGACGACGGCGACCGCCGAAACCGATCGCGCGGTGGCACGCCTCAAGTCAACGGCGGACATGGTGCGCGCGATTGAGCCCGCGGTCGGTATGTACGAGAAGTTGCCGACAGACGGGGTGAGTGTCGAGACCCCGTGGGCCGACGTCTGGATCAGCACCCGAGACTGGGCCGAGGCGTTCGAGTCGGCCGAGGCGGGTACGCCGCACAACGAAGCGCGCGACCAGATCTGGGACGCACTACTCGCGATTCTGGTGGACAAGCTCAGGGTCGGTCTCGACGACGCTGTGGAGACCGGCTGGGACGACGATGACGACGATGACCAGTTCGACGCGTACGGGCGCGGCGGCGCAGATCCCGACGACAAGCTCCGCAGGTCGCTCACGGCGAACCGCGAGCTGGTGCGTGCCTTTGGACGGGCGTGGCCACTGTTGGAAGCGACCGACATAGTGGGGGACCTATGGTCGGTGCCCGACTACCTGCGTATGTGCGCCCCGTGGCTGGCGCCCGAGGAGGTGGCCGCGCTGCGGCGAGCCGACGCGCACGCGTGGACGATCTCGGACCTACCCCTCCTGGACGCGGCGCGGCAACGGCTCGGCGACCCCGAGATCTCCCGTCGCCGTCAGCGGCGGGAAGCGGCGTTTGCCGCGGAGCGCGAGCGCATGTCCGAGGTCGTAGACCACCTCATCGCCACCGACGACTCCGATATGCACGTGATGTCGATGCTGCGTGGCCAGGACTTGCGGGCGGCGCTCGTCGACAACGCGGCGCATCCGACCGCCGATCCGGACCTGCTCGCCGGACCCTTTGCGCACATTGTCGTAGATGAGGCGCAGGAACTGACCGACGCCGAGTGGCAGATGCTGCTACTGCGCTGTCCGTCGCGTAGCTTCACCGTCGTAGGAGATCGCGCGCAAGCCCGACACGGCTTCACTGAGTCGTGGCAAGAACGGCTCGAACGGATCGGCCTCGACCGCGTCAGCTTGGCGTCTCTGAGCGTCAACTACCGGACGCCGGAGGAAGTCATGGCAGAAGCCGAGCCGGTCATCCGAGCAGCCCTCCCAGATGCCAACGTGCCGACCTCGATCCGCAGCAGCGGTATTCCCGTCGTACACGGGCCGACGTCGGATCTGGACTCGATCCTTGAGATCTGGCTCGCAGAGCACGTCGAGGGGATCGCCTGCGTGATTGGCGATCCGACGTTCGAAGCGACCTCCCGCGTCCAGTCATTGACCCCGGAGCTGTCCAAGGGACTCGAGTTCGACCTCGTCGTTCTGATCGACCCCGAGTCGTTCGGCGGAGGTATCGAAGGGGCGGTCGACCGCTATGTCGCGATGACCCGCGCGACACAGCAACTGGTCATCCTCACTGGCTGAGGTCACCTAAGCCTCGTTCGGGTCGCCGGGGTCATCCGCGCCGTCGCGTTCGTCGCGGTCGGCCCATTCCAACAGCGGCCGCAGCGAAAACACCGCGTCGTCGATGCCGGCATGCAGGTCACCTAGTTCGGCATAGCGACCAGGCACCGTCGCGATCGTGCAGTCCCGAGGCTCTACGTCGTCGATCTCACCCCAGCGGATCGGCGTCGAGACGGTCCCCTCCGGGTTGCCGCGCACCGAGTACGCACTGGCGATGGTGTGATCCCGGGTGTTTTGGTTGTAGTCGACGAAGAGCTTGTCCGGCGCGCGATCCTTGCGCCACCAGGTCGTCGTGACGTCGTCGGGCGCACGGCGTTCGACCTCGCGGGCGAAAGCTAGGGCCGCTCGGCGTACGTCGGAGAACCCGTACTCGGGCTCGATTCGCACATATATGTGCAGGCCCGATCCACCGGAGGTCTTCGGCCAGCCGACCGCGCCCAGCTCGTCGAGCACCTCGTGCGCGACATGGGCCACTCGGCGTACTCGGTCAAATCCACAGTCCGGCATCGGGTCGAGATCGATCCGCCACTCGTCCGGAACCTCGACATCGGTACGCCGTGAGTTCCACGGATGAAACTCGACCGTCGACATCTGCACCGACCAGATCACGCTCGCCAACTCGGTCACGCACAGTTCGTCGGCGTGCCGGCTATAGCGGGGGAAATAGACCCGGACAGTCTGCACCCAGTCCGGCGCGCCGCGCGGCAGCCGCTTCTGATGGACCTTGTCGCCACTGATACCCGAAGGGAACCGGTGCATCATGCATGGCCGCTCGCGTAACGCCCGGACGATGCCGTCGCCGACACCGAGGTAGTAGTTCGCGAGGTCGAGTTTGGTCTCACCGCGCGCGGGAAAGTAGATCCGCCCGGGGTTGGAGATCCGTACCGTGCGCTCACCGACCGCGAGCTCTATTGCCTCTGACTGTGCTGCTGGCGGAGTCATGCTGCTCAACCTATCTCCAGACGCGATAGTCTTGGATAGACCCACCCGAGGAGACTACTGCTGCTACGGGTCCGTGGATCGGAGTTGAGATGCCATCGCGCGAAAGCGTAGACATTGCCGTGCCGCAAAGCATTGCCGTCGTCGGCGGCGGGCGGCTGGGCACTGTGCTGACGCGGGCGCTTCGGGACGGCGGCGTACGGGTGGCCGGGCCGTTCGGGCGCGACGCCGTCATCGGTACGCCGGACGCCGTCGTGCTGTGCGTCCCAGACGACCAGATTGCGGTCGTCGCGCCGGCGTACGCCGGAATAGTCCCCCTGATCGGGCATACCAGCGGCGCCACGCCATTGAGTGTCATCGATGCGCCGGGCTGCGCCGTGTTTGGCATCCATCCGCTGCAAACATTTATCGGTGACGATGGACCGGAGCGGTTCTACGGGGTCAGTTGCGCGATTGGGGGTACGACGCCGACGGCGCTCGATTTTGCACGCAGACTTGCTGGCATGCTGCACATGCATCCATTCGAGATTAACGATGAAGATCGTCCGGCGTACCACGCGGCGGCCTGCGTAGCATCGAACTTTCTCATTACCCTGCAGGACGCCGCCGAACGGATCGCGCGCGGCGCGGCAATCGACGCACCGACCGCGCACGAGATGCTCGTGCCGCTGGTGCGGGCGGCAGTACAGAACTGGGCGGCGCGCGGGCCGCGTGCGGCACTCACTGGACCCGTTTCCAGGGGTGACCATGCGACGGTCGCACGTCAACGCGCCGCCATTGGGCGAGTGGCTCCCGAGCTGCTCACCCTGTTCGACGTATTCGTCGAACGCACCCAGGCTCTCTCAGAGCAACCGGCCCCGTCCGAATGACTGAGCGAGCACGCAGATAAGGCGACCGGAACCGCGGTCACAGGAGGTAACAACTATGAGCGTCCGACCAAGCACCGATACGGTGCCGCGGGCAGCACGTACACCATTCGGCCTAGCAAGCATGGCCGAGAAGAAAGCAAGTGGCGAGCCGATCGTGATGGTCACCGCCTACGATTTTCCGAGCGCGCAGGTCGCCGAAGAAGCCGGCGTCGACGTCGTACTGGTAGGGGATTCCGGCGCGATGACGGTTCTGGGATACCCGAGCACAGTTCCGGCCACCGTCGAGGAGATGCTGATGCTGTGCTCCGCCGTACGCCGAGGGCTGTCGAGTCCGCTCTTGGTCGGGGACCTACCGTTCGGGTCATATGAGGTCAGCGACGAGCAAGCCGTGCGTACCGCGCAACGCTTCGTCAAGGAAGCCGGCTGTGACGCGGTGAAACTCGAGCGCGGCGGTACGTCGATCCAGCGTGCCAAGGCAATCGTAGAGTCCGGGATCCCGGTCATGGGACACATCGGCCTGACACCGCAGACTGCGACGGCCTTAGGTGGCTACAAGTCACAGGGGCGTGACGCCGTCCGTGCGCGCGAACTCGTCGCGGACGCCGAAGGTCTGGAGGCCGCGGGTTGTTTTTCGATCGTGTTCGAGGCCATTCCATCGCAGTTGACCGACGTGATCATGAAGCGTCTGAGCCTGCCGGTCATCGGCATCGGCGCCGGGCCCTCCACTGACGGGCAGGTACTCGTCTTCCACGATCTGCTGGGCATGTACGCCGGACACGCGGCCAAGTTCGTGAAGCGCTATGCCGAAATTCGCGGCCAGATGATTGCTGGCGTGACGGCCTATACCGATGACGTACGCAACGGGCGATACCCGCAGCCCGAGCATGAATACACAATGCGGGACGAGGAGGTCGTAAAGTTGCGCGAGTTACTCGACTGACAGTCAGCGCGCGACCGCTGCCGTCCGGCGTTTCGGTTGCGGACGGAGTGAAAGCCGGGTTATTCTGCACTGTCTAGATGTATGGCGGATTCGGTGCGTGGGGCCTTCCACGGTTAGTCGTTTGCTGCCGAACGGAGGCCGACCATGGGGGGATCCGGCAACTCCAGACAATCTGTCTGGCCTGCCGCGTCCCGTGCTGTGCAAAGCCTGCCTCGCAGATACCGGAACTTCGTGATAGTGGTCCTCTGCTTTGGGCTCGCGATCGCGCTCTGTGCGGGACCTACTTCGGCGCGGGCATCATCGGCAAACGCCTCTCAGTTGCCTAGTAAAAACGTCGGTGATCTCTATAGCCCCCGTGGGTCACACGGCAGCGCAACGGTGGTGGCGCAGCCCGACGTCACAGTGGATCGGCCCGCCATCTCGATGCCACTGACGCCAGACCTTGCGCCCGCCGCGGCAAACCCCGTTGCGCCAGCTCCTGCCGCCGGCGGGACAGTCTCTGCGGGAACGCCATGGAGTTCGCCCGACGATATCGGGTGGCAACGTGCCCGCGGCGCCGTGTTGTCCACCGCCGTCGCCGTGGCGTCCAAGTCTGGGTCGTCAGGGTCTGGATTCAGTGCGGCCGGCGCCGTACACCTTGCGTCGGAGGCGACGTCGACGCAGCCAACAATGTGGCAGCACACGACATCTGGTGACTCCTTGGCGCAGCCGGCCACATGGACGCCGACGAACCGCGCAGGCCTGAGCGGGATCACGCTCGCCTCGGACGAACAGTCCAGCAACGCCAAGTCTGAAGTCGATCCATCCGCGCCAGCACCTGCGAAGCAGGAAGATCCCGACAAGGCTCAATCACAAGGCGGACCTGGCGCCAATGGTCAAGACAAGTCCGACCAGGAGAGTCAAGGTAGTAAGAAGGGCGGCGCCAAGGTCGCTCCGCAAACCCGCGCTGCCCCGCAAACCACCGCGGATACCCAAACGGCGACAGTGCCATCGACCGACCAGGCTAAGCCCACGGACACCGCACCACCGGCGGCCACCGCGCCACCGGTAGAGACCGCGCCACCGGTAGAGACCGCGCCACCGGTAGAGACCGCGCCACCGGTAGAGACCGCGCCACCGGTAGAGACTGCGCCACCGGCGGAGACTGCGCCACCGGCGGAGACTGCGCCACCGGCGGAGACTGCGCCACCGGCGGACACTGCGCCACCGGCGGACACTGCGCCACCGACGGCCACCGCTCCACCGACGGCCACGACGTCGTCGTCGTCCACCAGCGCATCCAAGCCCAACTTGGTCTCGACGCCGACACCGATCCCCGTCGACCAACCCGCCGCAACGGTCGCTGCTCCGCCGCCGGTAGTCAGCCCGCCGACGGTCACCGGTACCGACCGCATTGTCGTGACCGGTTCCAGCGGTGACACGTGGGAAGTCACCGCCGACCCGAACCACCCGGGATTCCTGGTTATTCGCAGCGCCAGCGGATCGATGCCGGACATGCTGATCCCGATCACCGCCGGCGGTATCAAGCTCATCAATACTGGCGGGGCGATCGTATTCAGCGGCGTACTTGACGCGCCAGGTATGGACCTTGAGGTAGTCGGCACAACAATTGTGGTCAACCCCGGCAGCACGATCGACTTGGTGGCAGGCAACGGTTTCCCGAAATGTGGGTCAGACGATCATGGCGGCGCCGTTTCGTTCCGAGCACTCGGAACGCTCAGTGGTGCCATGGCCACGGATGACTCCATCCGCGTGGATGGTTCGACCATCATCGGCAGCAGCGTCAAATTCACGGCGTTCGGCTCGGCCAATGAGTCTGAGGCTGTCGGAGGCAAGTCGTCCAAAGCAAGCGTTGTCGCGCAGAGTGCCCGTTCCGGCGCAGCAGGCAGCGGTGGCACCTCGGCCGCTGCACCTCTGACAACCGATGGTCCGGCCGCACCAGGTACGCCGAGCCAGCCCGCTCCGCAGCAGCCGCTGACATCCGAGGCAATCGTGACGACCGCCGCTGCGCACTGGACCGGCGGCGACGCCTCGTCCGGGCAAGCGGACCTGTCCGACTCGATCGTGCTAACCGCTCCGGGTCGCGCCGCCATCTCGGAGACGACCACTTCAGGTGTTGGCTCCGAACTATGTTCTGCCAGCGCGCGGGGGCCTCCAGCAACGAGCGCGCCTACCACAACCTCCGGCACGTCCTCACTGCTTCTGAACAGCACAGCGCTTCTGTACAGCACAGCCCCGGTCGGCTCGTCGAGACGCCCCTCATCATTGATCGAGGGTTCCTCCGAGCAGATCAACGTCCTCGCCGCGCAGGCGGATTTCGCCTTTGCCAGCGATCGAATCTTCACTCTGAATTGCGCAAATGCTGCGCACCTGTCGACCTCCTTGCACGCCGTCCGCTCGCGCCTCATGGCGCCGCTGACGGCTGTCCTGGTCCAGGATCTCGCGGCCGTACACGCCGCATTCAAAACGACCTGCAGCACACCATGGAAGAGCTCGGGGGAGAGTGATGTGTCCGCCCCGACCGCGGCTGCCGCTATTAGCGCGGCCACGGTCGGGGCGGCGCGGATTTCCGCTGTAGGCGTCGAGGACTCCGGGGGGAGTGACGTGGTTGCCTCGGCCACGACTGCCGCCTCGAGCACAGTCGCGGCCGAGGCAACGTGGTCTTTGGACTTGATTGGAAATGACTCCGGGGGGAGTGACGTGTTCGCCCCGGCTGTGGCTGCCGCATTCTGCGCGCCATGGCCGGGGTGGCACGGAAATACGACGTGATCCGCAAGAGACTCCGGGGGGAGTGACGTGTTCGCCCCGGCTGTGGCTGCCGCATTCTGCGCGCCATGGCCGGGGTGGCACGGAAATACGACGTGATCCGCAAAGGCTCCGGGGGAGTGACGACACGAGGCGCAGGTGTTTCGGATTTCGGCGTACCGCCGTATGTTGGTGTGCAATCAGCCCAGACCCACTACCGGCGGACTAGCTATTGATGACGAATTCGACATCACCCCCGACGCAGGCTGCACCTCGGTGTGAAGCCCCAAGTTCCCAGGTACAGCCAGCATCTTTCGATCTTCCGGACCAATCGTGCGATACACACGCACACGTTGTCAGCGACGACCCGCGCTATCCGATGGTCGCCGATCGCAGCTATACGCCACCGCCCGCGACCGAGGCGGACTATCTGGCCATGCTCGACGCCACAGGGATGGGACGCGGCGTCCTCGTCCAGATCAGCGTCAACGGCACCGACAACAGTTACATGCTCACCGCGCTCCGGCACAATTCAGACCGGCTGCGTGGCGTCGCAGTAGTTGATCCGAGCATCGGCGCCAGCGAACTCGCCGACCTGCACGCAGCGGGAGTGCGGGGCACGCGGTTGAACGTGCTGTTCGGCGGCGGCGTTGGGTTTGACGGGATGGAGACGCTCGCGGCCAAGGTCGCCCCACTCGGCTGGCATCTGCAGCTGTTGGTTGATGCCCGCCAGCTTCCGGAGCTCATGCCCAGGCTCACGAAGCTGCCCGTTCCCGTCGTCATCGACCACATGGGCCACATGCCAGCCGATCTGGGTGTCGATCATCCCGCGTTCGTATCGTTGCTCACTCTGGTGCGTGATCACGGCGGGTGGGTCAAGCTCTCCGGTGCTTACCGAATAGACCCCCAGGCGCCGACCTACCCCGCGGCGAGCGCATTCGCCGCCGCCCTCGTAGCAGCGGCACCGACGCGGTGTGTCTACGGCAGCGACTGGCCGCACGTCGCTCCGCCGTACGCGATGCCCGACACCGGTTGGATGCGCAACCTGATCGGCGACTGGATCCCGGATCCAGAAGTACGCCATCTCGTCCTCGTCGACAACCCGGCGAGGCTGTACGACTTCACCGCATAGTGCTGTTGCTGCCTGAGATGAAGGGGACGGCACTGCAAAGCTGGGATTGATCGCTCGTGGCAGCGGCAAAACATCGCTGAGATACTGTCGGAGCCGGATAGGTATTTATCGACAGTTCAAGGAGTGCCGTATGCCGCTTTACTCGTTCGAGGACGCCAAACCGGAGGTCGCCCCGACGGCCTGGATCGCCCCAACCGCGGTCCTCATCGGCGATGTCAGGGTCGAGGAGAATGCATCCGTGTGGTACGGCTGCGTACTCCGCGCCGACTTCGGACCGATCATTGTCGCCGCCGGCGCCAACGTGCAGGACAACACCGTGATTCACGGCGGACCGGACAGCACGCGCATCGGGGAGGGCGCGACCGTCGGCCACCAATGCGTCATCCACGGATCGGTGATCGGCGAGGAGGCGTTGATCGGCAACGGTTCGACCGTGCAGGACGGGTCTGTAATCGGGGCTCGTGCGCTCGTCGCCGCCGGATCCCTCGTCGCACCCAATACGCAGATCCCGGACGAGACCCTCGCGATCGGCTCGCCGGCCAAGCCGACCGGCCCGCTTACCCCTGGCGCGCGGGTCTGGGTGGAGCGCAACCCATTGGCATACCAGGAACTGGCGCGCCGGCACAGCGCCTCCGTGACCCGGCTGGACTGACAGCACCCGGCCGGGCTGGTTTGGTCAACTGTCGCGGCGTACGACGATGCCCGCGGCTTCACGGTCCCAGACGTTCGCGCCGACGCCCTCGGTGCGCAGGATGTGCTTCTGGATCTTCTGCGTCAGCGTCTTAGGAAGTTCGTCGAGGAATTCCAGGTAGCGCGGCACCATGAAGTATGGCAGGCGCTTGATCAGGAATTCGGTCAGTTCGCGTGGGTCGATAGTCTCGCCCTCACGGGTCACGACGACTGCTTTGATCTCGTCTTCGGTCAGCTCTGAGGTCACACCGACGACGGCCGATTCGAGTACGGCGGGATAGTCGTTGATGACCGCCTCGACTTCGAAGCTGGAGACGTTCTCACCGCGTCGACGTAGCGCGTCCTTAATCCGGTCGACGAAGAAGAAGTGGCCGTGCTCGTCGCGGCGAAAGGCGTCCCCGGTGTGCACCCAACCGTCGATGATGGTGTCGGCGGTCTTCTCCGGCAAGTTGTGGTAGCCGCTCATGACGGTCAACGGCTCAACAGGTCGCACCCACAGTTCGCCGGCGGTGCCGACGGGAGCCTCGTTGCCTTCGTCGTCCACGACGCGCAGTTCGTAGCCGTCCCGCTGCATCCCGGCCTCGCCTGGCACGAGTTTGTCGCCGTCGGAGCCGAGCACGGCACCTATCTCGCTCATTCCGTACACGCCGCCTATCTCGACATCGAAGCGGGCGCGGAACCCCGCCACGTCGCTGGCGAGTGGCGCCATGACGGCTAGCTGGAGCGGGTTTTGGGCATCGTCGGGACGTGGTGCCTGCTGCTGCAGCATCTGGGCCATCGCGCCGAGGAGGATCGTGACCGTGACGCCATTGGCACGCACGGTGTCCCAGAACCGTGACACCGAGAAGCCCGGTTCGAGGATGCACGTCGCCCCGGCGATGAGCGCCTGATAGACGCCGTACCACTGACCGGCCAAGTGAAACAGCGGAAGCGTCACGAGTACGACGTCCTCGGCCACGGGCCGTGTGGAGTCTTCGCGAGAGCTATAGGTGTAGGAGTGCGCGTGGCTGGTCTCCACTCCTTTGGATAGCCCCGTCGTACCCGACGTGTACATGTAGGCAATAAGGTCCGAGGGTTTGACGTCGCAGATCGCGGCAGGTTCGGCGTGCAGCAGATCGTCAAACGACACCACGTCACGGCCGGGCAGGGTGTAGGCGACGGAGTCGCGGTCGGTACGGCGCACGACAACGGTCTCGAGTGTCGGTACGTCCTCGAGTACCTCCTCGAGGCGAGGCACGTACTTCTCATCGATGACCAGGATCCGGGCCGCGGAGTCGGTGAGCATATGGATGAGGAAGCGGCCCTTATACGCCGTATTGACCGGCACCTCGACCACGCCAGTCAGCCCCAGACCCAACCAAAGATGGACAAAATCGAGTGAGTTGTCGAGCATGATCGCGACCGTGTCTTGAAATTGAGCGCCGAGTTTTGCAAGGCCACCGGCGATCCGTAGCGAGCGTTCGGCGCATTCGGCGAAGGTGTATTCGCCCTCCGGTCCGCGTTGCGCGATCTTGTCCGGATGCCGATCAAGTGCTCGTCGCATCGCGTGCGGCAACGTCCGCTGATCGATCGGGGGTAGTTGCCTCATGTGTGCGCTCCTCAGGTTGTACATGTCGGTGACCGCTGACGACTTTACGACAGGGCCAGGTAAGCCGAGGTGAGCACTTATCCGCTCATGTCGCTGATTGGCGTGCGGGGTCGGCCGTGAGAGTCTGACTGACATGGCATCTACCGAAATGACGGCGACCGACCGGGACACCGGGTTCTTCGGCCAGCCGCGAGTGCTGGTCCACATCTTCGGCGTGGAAATGTGGGAGCGATTCTCGTTCTACGGCATGCAAGGGATCATGCTGATCTACCTCTACTATTCCGCTGCCGAAGGCGGTCTTGGTATAGACCAGACGACCGCTGCCGGAATCGTCGGGGCGTACGGCGGGCTCGTCTACTTGTCCACCATCATTGGCGCGTGGGTAGCTGACCGTCTCATCGGATCCGAGCGCACGTTGTTCTATAGCGCCATACTTGTGATGCTCGGCCACATCGGGCTCGCGCTGATTCCTGGCATCGCCGGAGTTGGGGTCGGACTAGTGCTCGTCGCGGTGGGCAGTGGTGGGGTCAAGGCTAATGCGACGGCGCTGGTGGGGACCCTGTACAGCGAGCAGGATGAACGCCGCGACGCCGGCTTTTCACTGTTCTACATGGGAATCAACATCGGCGGCCTTATCGGTCCGCTGATCACAGGCGTGCTCCAGCAAGACTTCGGCTTTCACTATGGCTTCGGCGCCGCCGCAGTTGGTATGGCGCTCGGGCTCATCCAGTACTCAATCGGGCGCAGGCATCTGATTGGCGCGGCGCGGGAGGTTCCCAACCCGTTGCCGCCGGCCGCCCGATCGAAGGTTATTGGTGCGGCGGTCGTTGTCCTCGTACTGATCGTGGTTCTCGCGCTCACTGGCGTCATCAAGGCGACGAACCTCGCGAATATCGTTATTCTCGTCAGTCTTGTCGCCGCGATCGGCTATTTCGTAGTGATCTTGCGCAGCAAGATTACCGATGTCGAACGCAAGCGGGTCTACGCGTTCATCCCGATGTTTATCGCGAGTGCGGCTTTCTGGTCGCTGTATCAGCAGCAGTTCACGGTCGTCACCATCTTCTCCGACAAGCGTCTGGACCGTAATATCTTCGGCTGGGAGATGCCGGTGTCGTGGGTGCAGTCGATCAACCCCGTCTTCATCATCATCCTGGCCGGGGTGTTCGCGACACTCTGGACAAAACTTGGTCCACGTCAACCGTCCACGCCCATCAAGTTTGCCGTGGGCACAGTATTGATCGGCGTCGGGTTCCTGCTGTTTCTGTTCATGGCAGGTGGCGGCCCCAATAGTGCGCCGCTGCTTGGCCTGGTCGGGATTCTGTTCGTGTTTACCGTAGGTGAGCTGTTCCTGTCCCCAGTGAGTCTGTCGCTGGCCACGAAACTTGCTCCGGCGTCGTTCCGGACCCAAATGGTGGCGCTTCTGTTCTTGTCCGTCGCGCTCGGCACGGCCGCCTCCGGCGAGCTCGCGAAGTTCTACAGTGAGAAGAACGAGGCCGTCTACTTCGGAGTCCTCGGCGCGATCGCTATCGTTATCGGCTTGCTGCTCGCTGCGTTCAGCAAATCGATCCGCGAGCTGATGGGCGGCGTTCACTAGTTTGGGTGTCGTCAGCCGACAGCGGCGCCTGGAAGTTGTCGTACCGGTGGTGGACAGTGAGAGACGGTTTACGAGAGAGGGTCGCAGATGACGAGTCACAAGACAATTGACTCTCCCGTTGGGGACCTGACGCTTGTCCTCACGGGCGACGGCGTGCTGTGCGGGCTCTATATGCGCAACCAGCGACATCTGCCCTCGGCCGATCGTTTCGGTGAGTCCTCGACGGTCGGGTTCGATCAGGTCGAGAGCCAACTCGCCGAATACTTCGCCGGTGTTCGCACTCAGTTCGACCTGGACTTGGACCCAGCCGGCACCGATTTCCAGCGCAAGGTGTGGTTGCTGCTCCGCGAGATTCCGTACGGCGAGACGATCAGCTACGCGCAGCTGTCCGATCGTTACGGCGATCCGCTTGCCATCCGCGCGGTCGCGTCAGCGAATGGTAAAAACCCGATCGGCATCATCGTGCCTTGCCACCGGGTCATTGGCAGCGACGGTTCGCTGACCGGGTACGCCGGGGGGCTGGAGCGTAAGCGGTTCCTGCTGGACCTGGAAAATCCGATACCGGCCGAAGCGACGCTGTTCTGATGCCCCGATCTCACGTCTTGCAGTCCGCGCGCGTCTGCTAAGTATGACTGTGACTGTGCGGCCGTTCGAGGACGTGGTGCGCGTCCATGGACCGACGGTGCTGCGAGTGTGCCGGGCGGTGCTCGGGCCGGCAGCGGCGGATGATGCGTGGTCCGAGACGTTCCTTTCAGCGATGCGGGCCTACCCAGCGCTGCCGGCCGGCAGCAACATCGAAGCCTGGCTGGTCACCATCGCCAAGCGCAAAGCGATCGACCAGCACCGAGCAGCGGCACGCAACCCGACGCCGGTGGAGGTCTTACCAGAACGGGAAGTGGAAGCGGCCTCGCGGTCGTGGGAGGACGAGGACGCGCTGTGGAGCGCGCTGAAGAGCCTGCCAGTCAAACAACGTGAGGCGATCGCCTACCACCACATCGCGGGCTTGCCCTACAAGGAGGTCGCGCTCATCCTCGGCAACAACGAATCTGCCGCCCGGCGCGCTGCCGCCGACGGCATGAAGGCACTACGCGCGGACCGCGATTTGCGGACGGCGTACCAGACAGGAGCAACATGAACACGAATCTGAGCGACAGCGAACTGCTCGGCGCCGTTACCGCGACCGATGAGACGCGGACCCTCGAGAGGTTGCACGCAGACCTGTCCGCGCGAGCGCAGGACGACGGGATTCTCGACGTCGCCTACCGCACTATTGATACGCCGGTCGGCACGCTGCTGCTCGCCGCAACGGTCGAAGGATTGGTGCGAGTCGCCTATGCGATTGAAGACCACGACAAGGTGCTCACGCTGCTCGCCGAGCGGATCAGCCCACGGGTGCTCGAAGCGCCAGGCCGACTGGATCTGGTCGCACGTGAGATCGACGACTACTTCGGGCATCGACGCGACGGGTTCGACGTACCGCTCGATTTCCGTCTGTCAAGGGGTTTCCGGCGACAGGTTCTTGATCAGCTTCGCGAGATTCGGTACGGCGACACCGCGAGCTACGGTGCGATAGCCGCTGCCGCGGGCAACCCCAAGGCCGTGCGCGCCGTCGGTACGGCGTGTGCGACCAATCCGCTGCCGGTCGTCGTACCGTGCCACCGGGTGGTTCGTTCGGACGGTTCGGCTGGTGGCTACGTCGGCGGGCCGCAGGCCAAGCAAACGCTGCTCACGCTCGAATCCAGCCACTAGTTCTTACGAGTCGCGGTGCCAGAGATCTTGATGATCGCGATGCGTCGATAGGTAGGCGCCGGGGTTGAAGAGCTTGTCGTAGTAATCGGTGTCGAGGTGCTGGGCCTGCAGGTAGTTCATGATCCACATTGTCGGCACCGTTCCTGGAAACTTTCCGAAGGTGTCGTCGATGTAGGTCGCCTGCAGTTTCATCAACTCGGTGAATCGAGCGTCCGGCCGTGCGGCCGCGGCACGTACGGCGCTGCTCTCGGTCCACGGTCCGGGAGTGTCCGGATGGAATGGCCCGCCGACGCCGTATTTTCGCTCGAAGTAGCTGTCTATCGCATCGCCAACCGAATCGAAGTGCGGGCGGCAGAAACCTTCGAATACGCCGGGAAGGCCTGTGGGGTTGGGAAGTGGCCAGCGTTCGTCCTCGTCGTACCGGAAGCCGAGGCCAGGCACATCGGCACGGCCGGAAGCGCCGAGCATCGTGAGCCGGTCGATACCGTCGAAGCTCCACCCGCCGAGCCCGAGCGCGCCCAGCACCAAGTGCCCGTTGTACGACGCGGTCATCAGCTCGGCGGTCGCCTCGGTCAGTGAATATTGTTCGAGGAAGGTCAACGGGAGCGGCTCGCCGACCTTGGCGATATCGGCGTACTTCTCAATCCCAGGTATCTGACGGTTGTTGATGTCGTCGTAGATGACGAATCCATTGCGCACGAAGAACGCGAGGTTGGCAATCGTGTGCTGCGCCAGATCCGCCACGGGTATGACAAGTAGCGATCCAGGGTGATTGGCGATCCAGGTGTTGTGGCCTTCGAGGAACGGCTCCTCGCGTGGGATCCAGATGCGTTCGGAACTGAGCCGCTGCGCGCGAGCCAGCACGCCATTAAGCCGTGCCTCGGTAAACCCTTCTCCTTCGGTAAAAGGGACGTCAGGGGTCGCGTCGCGAGTCGGAAGGAAGTAGGTGCCCGACTCGTCGGTGAAGAAGAACTCCACGATCTCGAATCCGGCGGCGGACGGGAATGTCCGTCCGGCCGCGCCACCGGAATAGTCCGGCAGCGCCGGTGCGTAGCGCGGATGGTGACTGATCGCCGTGTGCCAGCCGGTCACACCCGCGACCGATGCCAGCACAATCGCACGCTCAAGGTCGCTGAGGGGCTGGATGTCGTGCTCGCTCTGGTAGGCGAGTGGTCCCGCGGGAATGTGACCGCCGACGGGAAATCGTCGCGATCGCCTGCCGTGTAGGGCATCGAGAAGGCTGAACTCCGTAAGCCGGCGTAGCGCGTCGGTCTCGGCGGTGCCGATACGGACGGGAGGAAGGCCATTCTCATGCATCGGTTGCTCCGTGCGGCTGATGATCGAGGACGAAGTCGGCAATGGCGGTCGCGACCTCTGCGTGCATGGTCTCGTTGAGGACGTCATGTTTCGCGCCGGGGAACAACGCGATGTGACGGTCGGGCAGTGGTTCAGTTGCGACGAGCGTTGCGGCGTACGGCGCGACTGGGTCCTCCTCACCGTGTACGACGAGGACCGGGATCGTAAGGCTCGCGATTCGCTCTGCGACCTCGGTCCACGCTGTGGGCAGTGTCCGGCTGAGGGTGCCGAGTACGTCGGCCTCTGTGAACGCCAGCGGGTCGTTTTCCAACGCGTGCAGGTAATCGGGGTCGCTGGACAGGTCTGCTGGATCGAGATCGAGGGTGGCGTCGGCCGGCGCGTCGAAGGCCTCGATCATCCAGTCCGATCCGCTCAGTGGCGCGCCGGAGATGACAAGCCGATCGAAGAGCGCCGGTTCGCGAAGTGCGAACACCGTGGCGGCTGCCGCGCCGAGAGAATGGCCTTGGAGAGTGATCGGTCGGTGGTCCTGGGAAGCGAGGGCTACGAGTTGCGCGGCGTTGGCAACAAGATCGTCCATAGAGTCGACGTGGCCGCGCGGTCCGTCGCTCTGACCGTGTCCGATCTGATCGAGCGCCCACAGTGAAATACCGCGAGCATTGAGCGCCGCGGCGTACCTCTCGTACAGCCCGGAGTGTTCGCCGAACCCGTGCAGGAAAACGATCGTCGCTGCCGGCTCGTCGGCCAGCCAGTTGCGGTAGAACACGCGCCCGCGGGCGCCGTCGAAGAATGGCATCTTCACTCCCTGGTGGTCAGTCGCATCGCTGATACGAGCTCGACTGTCATGCTAACTGTGATCGCTTGCACTAGCTGAATTCCGGCAAGGACGAGCAACTGGCCCGCACCGGCCTGCAACGGTGGCGCGCCGCCCAGCAGAAGCCCGATAAAGGCGCCCGGCAATGTCACCAAGCCGACGGTGCGCATTTGGTCGAGCGCGGGAATGAGTGCGAGTGCGCTGGCGGGTTTCGCGACTAGCTGGATCGCATCGCGATCGGACAAGCCGATAGATAGGCCCGCATCGACCTCGCCGCGGCGGGTGTGGAGTTCTTCGCGCATTCGTTTGCCGGCGAGTGTCGTCGAGGTCATCGCGGCGCCGATGAGGATTCCGCAGACCGGCAGCACCGAAATCGGTCGCATCGGTACGGCGCCGCTCAGCAGGATCAACGCGACCGTCGGAAGAGTGCCGCAAGTGATTGGGATAAGCGTGAGATACCAGCGTTTCCAGGTGTTCTCGATGCGCCCGGAGCTGGTGGCAGCGCCTACGAGCATCATGACGATCAAGAAGGTGATCGTGCTCCACCATTGGTGCAGGACCCACACGATGATCAGTGAGACGATGCCGAGCTGGATGACTGCTCGGGCGCCGCCGGTCAGGACCGCTCGCGCGCTGCCAAGCTGCATGGCGCGATTGATCGCTATCGCCCCACCCAGCAGTACGACGATGAGTACGCCGAAACGCCAGTCGATGTTGATAGCGCTGTTGCCCACGCGCTAACCCTAGGTGCTAAACGTCGGGGTTGGCGTGTGGTCGGATCGCAAACACGCCGGTAAATCGAATAGCCGCCGCCATTGCGAGGGTGAGGATCGGGATCAGCAGCAGTGCGTGCGGGAGGCTGGTCAAGTTGGCGAGGTGGCCGATCAGCGGTGGCCCGCACACAAATCCCGCCCACCCGAGCGCGGACACCGTAGCGATCGACGTACCGGCGTTGCCACCTTGAGTGGCGAGGTCTCCGGCCGCGCTGAAGGCGGTCGGTACGACGGAAGCCAGGCCAAGTCCCAGCAGGAAGAAACCGCCAAGCGATATGGCCGGATCGCCCGCCAGCAGCGCAGTCGTAAGCCCGGCCGTCGCCACTAATCCCAGGGCTGGAAGCAGCGCGCGTGGCGAGATCCGCTGAAGCAGCCAGTTGCCCGTGAGCCGGATCAGGACCATGCCGACCGAGAACGCGGCGAATCCGTATGCGGCGTACGTCGCGCTCGTGCAGAGCGAGTCACGCAGATAGACCGCCGACCAGTCGGCGGCCGCGCCCTCACAGATCATGCATGCCGCCGCGACGGCCCCCAGGATGAGCACGGGCGCCGGGAACAGCTTGTGTCGGCGGCCTGGTCGATGGGTCAGTTTTTGATGTCCGTCCGGCAACATCGATACCGTCAGCACGCCGACGACCACCGCGCAGACGATGCCAGCGACCAGCAACTGTGCGTTCAGGGTGATCCCGCGCGAGACGCAGAAAGCGCCGACCGCGGCCCCGAGAAGTGCGCCGAGGCTCCACGCGCCATGCAGTCCGGACATGATCGGTCTCTTCAGCGATTGCTCGATCGTGACGCCTTGGGTGTTCATGGCGACATCTAGCGAACCCTGAAAGGCGCCCCATAGGGTCAGGGTGCCGAACAGTGCGAACATCGATCCCGATGTTCCGATAAGCGCACCGGAGAGGCAGTAGCCGATCAGGGACACGAGTACGACGGGCCGGCTACCGAATTTAGGCAGTACCCAGCCGGTGACCAGTATCGCGAGGATTGAGCCGATCGGAGCGCCCAGCAGCGCCGTACCGAGGGTGCCGTCGGACAGCCCGAGCCTGCCCTTGAGCTGGGGGATATGGGCTGTCCAGGAGGCAAACAGGAGCGCGTGTACGCCGAAGGTGGCGGTGACTGCGATCCGTGCGGACCGCAGGCGCCCAGTCGTCATCGATGTGTGCAAGTGCTCGGCTTCAATCCCTCTCGGCACAACGCGATCTCGACAGAATGCTACTTGTCGGCGCGGTCCGCTACGTTTGCCCGCAACCGGCCGATAACGGAGAGGTGTGCGATGGACGAACCCGAATTGATCATGGCGCGCCTCGCCGAGGGAGTCGATCTCGCCCACCAGGGCGACAGAGGTGCCGCGAGGCAACGGCTCGCCGAGCTGTGGACCGAGGTCGGTGAGGACGGGGACGCACTTCATCGGTGCGCGATCGCACACTCAATGGCCGATCTCCAGGATGATCCGAAAGACGAGCTCGTGTGGGACCTGCGGGCCCTGAACGCGGCCGACCTGATCAGCGACGCACGAGTACGCGAGGCAAGCCACGCGCAGTCGGTAGCGCAGTTCTACCCGTCGCTGCACCTCAACCTCGCCGATGTACACCGCAGGCTCGGCGACCCCGAGCAGGCGCGCCGTCACCTCAAGCTTGGATACGAGTGTGCGTCGACCCTGCCCGACGACGGATACGGACAGCTGATCGGGAGCGGCCTGGACCGGCTGGCCGAGCGACTGCAAGTCGCGCAGCAAAAGCGGCTATGACCAGCGGTCGAGTACGGCGCGCTCGGCGACACTCAACGAGGTCGCCTCCGCCTTCTTGCGCAGCGCCGCAATCCGCGCGTCCGCGTCCGGCTCGGTATCGCTGCCGGACCAGTCCTGACTGAACGCACCGGACAGGATCTGGTCGTTGAGTACGCCGGCGAAGCGCTCACGCATCTGGTCGGTAAACGCTCCGGAGCGCAGTAGGTTGGTCAGTTGCCCATACTGGCTTGTCTTCGAGTGCAGTCCGAGCTGGCCGATCATCCCGACTCGTGAGACTCGTCCGAGTATTTCGGCCGGTTCGCCGGACAGATAGAGCTCGTCGAGGATGGCGTCGTCGCTGAACCCGGCATTGGCCAGCACGTCATACCCGGCTTGGAAAATAGCCATAATGCTCGGCCAGATCGCCTGCTCAGAGAACAGGTCCAGCGCCACCTCTTCGCGGACGCTGGACGAGACGGCGCCCCGAAGTACGCCGATTCCGCTGGCGACGGCGAGTGCGGTGCCACGGGCTCGGCCGCTCGCATCGTGCTCGACCGAAACGAGACAGGGCACGCTCTCGCGGCGTTCGTAATGATCGCGGACCCCTTCGCCAATCATCCGTGGCGCCACCATCACGATGTCGACCGTGTCGGCAATGTCCAGCAAACCGAAGTGCACGTTGTAACCGGACGCGACGACGATCGTGTCGCCGTCCTGTAGCCCAGGCGCGATTTGATCGCGGAATACTTCGGGCTGGACCTCGTCCGGGATCAGGAGCAGCATGATCTGTGCGCGCCGCGCCGCGTCCTCGATCGTCACGACCTCAAATCCAGCGTCCTGGGCGGCGGCCCGGAACTCATCGTCCCGGTTGCCGACAAGCACTTCGCAGCCGCTGTCCCGGAGATTCTGGGCCTGTGCGTGGCCCTGGTTGCCGTACCCGATAACTGCAATCGTCCGGCCGGCGAGCTCGTCGGCGGGGGACGGAAACTCGTCAAATACTTCGGCGTCCACGTCGTTACCTCTTTCGCGAAGGATGGCTGACCGGGCCAGTCTAGGACGCGAGCGCACGAACACCATCCGTCTACGGTTGTGCGCTGCACACGTCGTACGGTTATCCCGTGGCAAATGACGTAACGACCCGCGGTATCCGGCACCGAACTGGATACATCGTGCTCGCGGCGACCACGGCGATGGTGATCGCGATGGGCGTCGGCCGGTTCGCCTACACGCCCATCCTGCCGCTGATGCATGGTCAGACGGACCTTGATGCGCAAGGGGCCGCGGCGCTTGCGACGGCCAACTATCTGGGGTACCTCGTCGGGGCGGTTGCCGCGATCTTCGTGACGACACTCGCCACCCGAACCGTCGTACTGCGCACTACCGCGCTGCTCCTTGTCGCCTCGCTCGCGCTGATGCCAGTCTCGGAGTCGGTGCCACTGTGGTGGATTCTGAGGTTTGTCGCGGGCGTCATGAGCGCGATTATCTTTGTGTACGCCGTACGTGTTGCGCATCAGGAACTCAGCGGGACCCGTAACGGTCCCGGTTGGGTGTTCGGCGGCGTCGGCGTCGGCATCGCCTTGTCCGGGATCTGTGTGCTGTCGCTGGGATCGACCGGAAGCTGGATCACCGCGTGGCTGATGATGGCGGTGCTCGCCGCTGTCGGCACGGTAATCGCCTGGTGGCTCCCGGGCGGGCGGACCCCGAAGGCGGCGCTCGCGGACGCGACGGACGTCAGCGACGTAGACGAGGCGCGCGCGGGGAAGAAGACCGTCGCGGTAGTGCAGGACGACTCATTCCCCGTCGATCGACGTCGCAGGTTCGTGTGGCTATGTCTGTCCTACTTCCTCGAAGGAGTCGGCTATATCGTCGCCGGCACTTTTATCGTTGCGGCTTTGTCCACCCCGGCGTTACCTTCCTGGCTGGGGAGTGGAGCGTGGATCCTCGTAGGACTAGCAATTTTCCCATCGTGCGTCTTCTGGAACTGGATGTCGAAGAAGGTCGCCCGGCCATGGCTGCTGGTCACGGCGCTATCGATCCAGACTGTCGGTGTGGCGCTGCCGGCGCTGTCCGCGGCACCGGCAGCCGCCCTCCTCGCGGCGGTCCTGTTCGGCGGAACGTTCGTCGGAATCGCTTCTATGTCGCTGGCTGAAGGCGCCGCACTGATCGGTGCGCGGGCCGCGGCAATCCTGACCGCGTTGTACGGCGTGGGCCAGGTCCTGGGGCCGATCGTCGTGACGCCGTTGCTGTCCACCGGGCCGGACACGTACGCGAGGGCGCTGGAAGTGGGAGCGATGGTGGTCGCGGTTGGCGCGCTCTGTGCGGTCCCGGTCGGTCGCGCCGTACGCCGCCGCTCCGCTGCCGAGCGATAGCCGATCACCGACCTCGGTGCATCACGCCTCAATCTGGGGCATCCTTGACGGTAGGTCTGCACGCGATGAGAGGTGACGCACGCCTTGGTTAAGAAGGAGCCTGACGACGCACCGCCACCGGACAGCATCACGATCCGGTCGGGCGAACGGCTCGGTCGTGAGCGGCGTAAGCATGTCGTCGTACAGCCGGAGTCGGTGTCTGCCGTCCACGCACGCACACCGGTCGCGGCGATAGCGGCACTGCTTGCGGTCATTTTCGTACTCTGTGCTCTTGGGCTGTCTGCGGTAGTGCATTCCGACAGCAACTTGCTCAACGCTCTGATTGCGATCGTCGGTGGGTTCGGTATCTCTGTTGTCGGGACGTTTCTGATTGTCAACCGGCTCGACACGAAATGGTTCGACTCCAAGTTTCAGCGTGCCAGTGCCGACGGCGATCTGGTGCTGCTTCCGACCGATGACGACCAGACCGCGCGGCTGGCGTACGACGCGGCGCGGCTAGAGACCCCAGGTGCCTGGCCTCTAATCAAACAGCTACGCGAGGCGGTCATCGAACGGGAGAAGGCCGAAGAGGTAATGCAGCGTGCGGTTTCGCTCGGTGCGACTCCGGACGAGGCGGCGCCCGAACCGCATGACCTGGATTCGGAGTCGCATGAGCGTCAAAAGGAGTCCGACGTCGTCGTGCGGTCATCGCACCTGGACGACGCACAAGAGTCCTATCGCGTGGCGCGGCACCTGTACGACGAAGCGCAGCAGTCGATCAGGAACGCGAGCGAAGAGCTTGAGGCGCATAATCTCGACGCCGAGGCGCAACTGGCTAAGGCGCAGCAGAACGACGACGCGGACGCCGAGGATGCGCTTGAAGCGGGTAAGTCGGCCGATCTGTTTGAGGCGACCGAGGAGCTCAAGGTCATTCTCACCAAGAAGTACGACTAATCTTCGCGTTGCTGGCGCGTGTGCCTGACTGTAGTCCTGGCCTCTGCTTCAACAGATCGTTAGCGGCTGCGCCTGCTTGTCGACGTGGTGGAACTTCGGTATTTGGTGCGCGATGTCGAACTCAGCCCTGGAGTACGCGCGAATTCAGGGCCAAATTTCTGCCAATGCAAAACACCCCTTTACGGTCGCGTAAGAGCGACGGTAAAGGGGTGTTGTCGATTCGGATCGTCCACCCGATCGCGTGGATGACCAAGTGCCGCGTCGGGCACAAATCTGGAGGCTTGCTATTTAGTCGTGTGGTGGTGGTGGTGGTGGTGGGTCGGTGTCGGCGGGATAGGTGAGGTATCTGCGGCCGGCGGGGCTGGTCCATTCGCACGACGCGTCGTCGTGGAGTGTTACTCGCCAGTTGGTTTGGTGTTTCAGTCGGTGGTGGCGTCGGCACAGGGCGATGAGGTTGCAGTCGCCGGTGGTGCCGCCGGTCCCGTCGGGGCGGTGCGGGTCGATGTGGTCGACGTCGCAACGTTCGGCGGGGCGGGTGCAGCCGGGGAACCGGCATGTGTGGTCGCGTTGGATGATCCGGCGGCGCATCTGTGCCGGTGGGCGGTAGATTTTGGTGCCGACGTCGAGGACGGCGCCGGTGTAGGGGTCGGTGATGACGCGTTGCCATCGGGCGTCCTTCGCGAGGTGGCGGGCGAGGTCGGCATCGATGGGCCCGAGCCCCTCGATCGCGGCGACCGCCCGGCGGTGCGGGTCCGCGACCGTTTCGGCTTCCATCGCGCCGTCGGAATCGTCACAGTCGGCGTCGGCACCGTTCACGTCTCCGGTATGGCGAGTGCCGGTTTCGGTGCCTGCGAGGTCGGACCCGGCCAACAGGTGCGCGGGGATCGTGACCTTGATCGTCACCTCGGGCACGCGCGGGACGGTGAAGTTGATCGTCGCTGCTAGTCCCCGGATCTTCTCGAACACTGCGGCGGCTTCCGCGGACTCGCTCGGGTCGGTGATCAGGTACTGCCCGTCGGCGTCCCACGCCGCCGCGCCGGGTATCGCCCCGCCGTAGGCGGGGTGCCCGGCGGGGCGGATCATCGCCGCCGGCCCCAGCACACACGCCGCGAGGGCGTCGATACGCCGCTGCTCATGCGTGCGCACGTCACCCGGTAGTGCGCCGCTGCGCGCGAGGTCATCTAACGCTGTGTCCAGGGCGCGGGCGCACGCGATCGGTAGCCGCCCGAAGATCCGTGCGGTGATCGAGTCACTATCGAACGCGACGTACCGGTCCTGAGCGGCGCGGGCGCGGCGTTGTTTCTGCTTACTGGTGCCGGTGACCGCGATGACCGCTTTCTCGATACGCCGCGCGAACTGGCGGGGCGTGTCGGTGTGCGCGTGTGGCAGGACTCGTGCCGTGACCTTCTCCAGTTCGGTGTCGGTGAGGTCGGTGGTGTGTTCGGTGAACAGGTCCAGTTTGTGCGCGGTCATTCCGCGGTAGGGGTCTCCGTCGGGGTCGAGACTGGCGACCGCTACGGCGTAGTGGTGGGTGTAGTAGCTGGCGGTGGCGAGCTGGTTTTTCGCGGTACCGGTGCTCACGCACGTCGCGGCGGCGAGTTCGGCGGCGGCGAGGTCAATGTTCTGCAGCCACGTATCGGACCCGATGTCGGGGCAGTCGGCCCGCGCATGCCGGCGGGGACCACCCGGCACGGCGGAGGGGTCGATGAGTTGGTAGTCGGCGGTACTGAGCAGGATGCTGCGCAGGGCGAGTTTCTCCCGGTACAGGAGTGCTTCGGCGTGTTCGATGTCGACCAGTTGGGTGAGGGTCGCCGCGAACGTCTCGGCTTTCGTGACCGGACCTTGCATCGTGGGCGGGGCCGTCTCGCCGGTTGCGGCGGGTGTCGAGGGCAGGTCGAGGCGCGGTTGTGTCCGTTCCGCCTGAACCTTATTCCTCGTACTCATGTTCGATAGTTTACGCGTTACAGTCGGTTTGCGCAAGACCTCGAGCGAGTCTTCTTTCCTTGTGTATCAAGGGTATTTGCCGCGGATGGTCAGGTAGTTTGTCGCGGATCGTGGGTGGCGAGCAGGAGGGTGCCGCCGCGAGCGTTTCCCTGTCACGGCTAACTCTTCCTTGGCGCGCCTCATCTGGCGCGGCGGGGTAAGAAACGCGCGACAACCAACGCTCACGGACGGCGGGGTATTGGGTCACCGATGACTGGTGAGTAGGGCGGCGGCATCGTCCGACATCTGGGTGAGGATCTCGGCCACTGGAGTTATCTCGTGGATCAAGTCAATATCTTCGCCGGCGAAGACGGCCACGATGGACGAATCCGCTTCGGCCACGGCGTGCTTGTAGCGTTCCCCCTGGGTGGTTCTTGCCGCGTCGAGGGCGTCTTCGTTGCCGTGCCATTCGCCGGTGAATGTGTTGCGTACGGCGCGCGCAGTGAACTCCTGCGGCCATCGATAACCGCGGGCAAGGTCGAATACGCCGGTACGTATTGTCTCGTCTCCGGCCGAGTCGATGACCCGATTCTTCAGCGCCGGGGCGACCGGTGACTCTGGTGTGGCATAAAACCGGGTGCCCACTAGTACGCCGTCGGCGCCAAGCATGAGCGCCGCGGCGAGACCGCGGCCGTCGGCGACCCCGCCTGCGGCGAGCACTAGCGTCTGCGGTGACTGCTCGCTGACGAGATCGGCAACTGCCGGGGTGAGGGCGAATGTGCCGCGACTGGCTCCGTGGCCGCCGGCTTCGCTTCCTTGTGCCACGATGATGTCCGCCTCGGCATCGAGCGCTTGTCGCGCCTGCGCAATCGTCTGGACCTGACAGATCAGCGGTACATCGGCCCCCTTGATTTTCGCGGCAAACGGCGTCGGATCGCCGAAGGACAACATGATGCCCGCAGGCTCGCTCTCGAGGGCCAGATCAAGCAGTTCCGGCTGTTTGGCGAGTGACCATGTGATGAATCCGCAGCCGACACGGTTGCCCTGTGCGCCAGCGATCTGACGGGTGAGCCAGTCGCGATCACCATAGCCGCCACCGATCATGCCGAGCCCGCCCGCTGCGCTGACTGCCGCGGCGAGCGTTGCGTCGGCCACCCCGGCCATCGGCGCGAGCATCACGGGGTGCTGCAGACCAAAGCGCGCGGTGAAGCGCGTTTGCGCGGTCATGCTCGTTGCGCCGTCACGAGCCAGGCTGCAGAGCCGAGGAACACTCCGTCTGGACCGGCATGACTCTCGAGTTGCCCGCGGATCTGCGCGATCACCTTGTCGACCTCGGCGGGAACCTGTGCGTTCAGGATGTTCTTTGCCATTGGCTGGGACTGGAAATGGTGCATCACGTCATCGACGTCGTTACCGACCCGCACGTCGCCGACGATCGGCGCGAGGTCGATCTCGGTGAAACCGCTGCCGCTTAGCAGATCGCGAACGGTCTCGGGGTCGGCCATGCTGAACGGCGGCTGCGGGGCGTTCCGCGGTAGCGCGTCTGGAAACGCTTGAACGATCGCCCTCATCGGCAGGGAGATGTGTGGGTTAGCTTTCGCTGGCTGCCAACACACGTAAGCCAGCCGAGCCCCCGGGCGCAACGCGGTGGCGATGTTCGTAAATGCCACATGCGGGTCTTCGAAGAACATCACGCCGAACCGACTGATCATTGCGTCGTACGCCGCCGGCTCAAATGAATAGGTTTGTGCGTCTGCCTGCATGAAGTCGACATTGCTCAGTCCCTCATCGGCAGCGAGCTCTTGCGCAAGACCGAGCATCGGCCCGGAGATATCGACGCCAAGCACGCCTCCTTGGATGGCTATGTGACCGGCGGCCCGCGTCGTCGCGCCACAGCCACAGCCGATGTCGAGCACGTTCTGGCCGGGTTCGATCGCCGCGCCGTCCAGCACGGGCTGGATGAAAGTTTCGAGTACCGCGTCCTGATGTCTCTGCTGCTGTACCCAGAAGTGGCCCTGCTCGCCGTTCCAATCGGGAATCATGGTGTCCTTTCCTACTTCACGAACGTGCGGTTCTGTTCACGACAAAATCCCTGCGGGTACCAAGGCCCGAGGCCGCCCTTACCTGTAGACCCGCTTTGTTTCCATCCACAGAAGGACTGTTCGCCCGGCCACGCACCCGTCGTAGCGCCCGCGGCACGATTGGCGTACAAAACGCCGGCTTCGGCCTCGCTGAAGAATTGGTCGATTTGCCGGTCGTCAGTCGTGAAGATCCCTGCGGTAAGGCCGAAGTCCACGGCGTTGGCCTCGCCGATCGCTTCCTCGAAGTCATCGACTGCCGTAATGGTGACGAACGGCGCGAACAGCTCTTCTCTGGTCAGCCGGTGGCCACGCGGCAGACCGGTCACAATGATCGGCCGGAAGAAGTGACCGGGTAGCGAGCGTTCGCGACCGCCCGTCACGACGTGCCCGTCGGTGTCGGCGCTCTTAAGAGCCCTCTCGACCCGGTCCGCGATAACTTCGTCGATTAGCGGGCCGACATTCATCTCCTGGAGCGCCGCGTCGCCGACCACCAACTCGCCGGTGCGCGCAACGAGGCGCTCGAGCAGTCCATCGTACACGGCACGCGCAACGATCACCCGGCGCGTGGAGCTACATTTCTGCCCGGAAAACCCGTACGCCGATCGCACTATTCCGGAGGCCGCAGCATCGAGGTCCGCGCTGTCCGTCACGATGACGGGGTTTTGGCCGCCCATCTCGGCGAGGACCGGACGCGGGCGAGGACCGCGTGACAACTGCTGGATCAGACCCCAGCCAACCTTCGCCGATCCGGTAAATGCCAGGCCGTCAATGGCCGACTCGGCAAGTGCGGTGCCGGTGGCCGGACCGCCCTGTACGACGTTGAGTACACCGTCTGGTAAGGCGTTACGCACGATCTCGGCAGCTAGCTCGGTCGAGAGCGGGGTCTTGTCGGAAGGCTTGAGAACGACCGCGTTCCCAGTCACGAGAGCGGCCGCGGTCATCCCGATCGCCAATGCGATGGGGAAGTTGAACGGTGCGATCACGCCGAATACGCCGTACGGCCGAAGTACGTCGACGTTGTGCTCGCCATTTCGGCCCTTCATCGGGGTGATGAAGCCGTTGCCCGCCTCGAGTACGTCGCAGTACTGCTCGATCAGGTCGTGCGATTCCTGCACCTCTGCAAGAGATTCAAGCCGGCTCTTGCCGGTCTCGGCGGACAGGGCGCCGGCCAACTCCATTTCGCGGGTGGCGAAGCCGTCGGCCGCTGCCCGCATTACCTCGATTCGTTCTTCATGGTGAGTGTTGCGCCAGCCGGCCGCGGATCCGCGGGCTGCCGCCACGGCGGCGTCGACGACATCGCGTCCAGCGGTGTGAGCGGAAGCGAGAACGGTCGCCGGATTAGCCGGGTCACGGCTGGCGAACGATTCACCTGCGTCGGATTCGGTGTTACCGATGTGGTGCAGTATCGGTGCTTGCCGGCCTGCGCGTGCGCGGGCTAGCGCGGATTCGAACTGCTTGCTGAGTTCCGGGTCGATGGTCGAGGACGTGTAGCTGACGGTTGCCATTGCACTTACATCTCCTGGGGTGTGGTAGATGCCGGTGGGTCGACGTGCGAGGGCCCACGACAGTCAGTGTCGGCCTTCCCCACGCCAATTTCAAACGGCGACCGCGCACTATGGCAGTGTGATCGGTGTAACTTTGGTTAGCGCTGGGGGCCGGGGCGTCTTTTGCGTACCTATCGGGAGGACTTGTCGTGGACAACGGCCTGGGCTACTGGAGCTATAAGCATGCGGACCTCAATGCGGACCGCGAGGCGTTTGTGCAGGGGGAATCGAGGGTCACGTACGCGCTGTTCAACGTGCGGACGAACAAGCTTGCGAGCGCCCTGGAGGGCATCGGCGTCGGTAAGGGCGACCGCGTCGCATTGCTGTCGACAAACAGCATCGAGTTCATGGAGGTATTGTTCGCGGTCGCCAAGCTCGGCGCGATCTGCGTCCCGTTGAACTTCCGGCTCGCCGGTCCCGAGCTTGCCTACGCGATAGTCAATTCCGAGTCGCGAGCGTTGTTCTACAGTGCCGACCTGCATGGCTCGACCCAGGCAGCGCTGAGCGTTCCGGAGGTTGTCGATCTGCAGCACGTCGTATGCATCCCGGTTGATGAGGCGGACAACGCGGTAGACGTCCCGGACGGTGTCACTCTGTTGGGCTACGAAGCCCTTCTTGAGTCCGGTCGTCCGCAGGACGCTCATCACGCTGTCGACGCGGACGACCCGCTGCTGATCCTTTACACATCCGGTACGACGGGACGGCCCAAAGGGGCCATGCTGACGCACCACAATATGTATGCGAACGCGATCCACCTCATCCTTGCCGGCCAGGGCCTATCCCGATACGACAAGACGATCACCCCTTGTCCGCTGTTCCACGTTGGTGGCCTGTGCGTGCACACCGTCCCACTGTTTTATACGGGCGGCTGCACGGTCATCATGCGCGAGTTCGACCCTGCCGGGCTGCTCAAGATGATGGAGCAGGAGAAGGCCACGGTGGAATTCCTGGTGCCTGCTATGTGGTCGGCCGTCGTGCGGGTGCCGGACTTCGACTCGTACGACCTCTCTGCGTTGCGATACACCCAGTCGGGTGGGGCACCGTGCCCCATCACAGTCATCGAGTTCCTACAGTCGAAGGGCTGGGACTTCCTGGAGGGCTTTGGGATGACCGAGACCTGCGCCGGGGCGATGGTGCTCGATGCGGACAATGCGACTCGGAAGCTCGGTGCTGTAGGAAAGCCGGTGATGCACGACGACGCGCGTGTGGTGGACGAGGCCGGTGCCGACGTACCGCAGGGAACCGTCGGGGAGTTGGTTATGCGTGGCCCGAACATCTTTATCGGCTACTGGAAGATGCCCGACGCTACCGCGGACGCGATTCGGGACGGCTGGTTTCATACGGGCGACCTGGCGCGCATCGACGATGAAGGGTTCTTTTGGATCGTCGACCGAAAGAAAGACATGATCATTACCGGCGGTGAGAACGTTTATCCCATCGAAACTGAGCAAGTGCTGCATCACCATCCGGCGATCGCCGACGTGGCGGTCATCGGCGTACCCGACGAAAAATGGGGCGAAACGGTCGTCGCGGTCGTCGTGCCCGAACCCGGCGCGACTCTTGCCGCCGAGGAGGTCATTGGCTACGCGCGCGAGCGCATTGCTCGCTACAAGGCGCCGACCCGTGTCGAGATGATCGAAGAACTGCCCCGCAACGCGACCGGCAAGATTCTCAAGCGTGAGCTGCGCCGGATCTATACCGGCCGCGAGGAAAGTGTGAGCCGATAGAGTCCGAGGCAGATAGGGGGATACTGATGCGCCACGACATTCGACTTCATGGTTTCGGGTTTCGGCTTGAACCGCTTAACAGCACGCATATCGAGCCGTTATGGCGGCTTCTTGACGAGCAGATGTGGGCCGGCATGGTGACCGAGTTCCCTGTCGATGCCGCGGCATTGAGCGCGCAGTTGCTGGCTGCGGTCGACACACCTGGAGTCATGGTGTTCGCCGCCGTTGAGGAGAGATCGGGCATGGTCGTCGGCTGCACCCGATACTACGACCACGTCCCCGCGCAGCGTCGACTTGAGATCGGCACGACCTTCTACTCGCGTGAATGGTGGGGAAGCCACCTCAATCCGGCGTGCAAGTGGCTGTTGTTCGACTATGCATTTGCCAAGTTGGACATCTACCGGGTCGCGTTGCGTTGCGATGTGCGAAATACCCGGAGTGCTGCGGCGATCGAGCGGCTCGGTGCGACGCCCGAGGGCATCTTGCGCGGGCATCGGATCGATCCGCATGGCGAGATCTCAGACACGGCATACTTCTCGGTATTGCAGCCGGAGTGGCCGGAGGTGCGTGGCAGATTGCTCAAACGGCTCGATCTTGCGACGATTCCTGACATCGCGGATTAGAGAAGTACGGACTAAAGATCTAGCAGACTAGAACGGAAATTAGATGACCACTCTTGGTGAGGTACTTAGGCGTCAGGCGCTTCGTGTCCCGGCGCGTGAAGCGCTCATTTTCGGAGAACGTCGGCGTACGTACGCCGAGTTCGACGCTGAGGTAAACAGGCGCGCGAACGCTCTGATCCGGGCCGGAATCAAGAAGGGCGATCGGCTTGCCTTGATGAGCACCAACACCGACGACTTCGCCTTCGTCGTGTACGCGGCGTTCCGGATCGGCGCCGTCTTCGTGCCGGTCAACCCGCGGATGGCCGCGCCCGAGGTGACCTACCTGCTCGATGACAGTGGGGCGAGCGCATTTATCTACCACCCGTCATTGCATGAGGTTGCGTCTCGCGGTCATGCTGCTGCGACCCGACCACCGGCGGTGTTTCTGGCGACGGCGCCGGGCGACGTACCGGCGGACATCACAACTCTGGCCGCCGAAGAGACGACCGACCACCCCGATGTGGAGGTGCTGGAGTCGGACGACGCCGAGATCCTCTACACCTCAGGTACGACGGGCAAACCAAAAGGTGTGTTGCTCGACCATCACCGAGTGCTCTGGGATGGCGTTAACGTGGATCTGGGGTGCGGGATCCGCGACGGGCATCGCATGCTGCACGTCGCACCGTTCTATCATTCGGCCGAGCTCAACCTGTTTTTGCTAGGCGGGGTGATGGTTGGAGCGACACACATAATCCTGCCGGCGTTCGACCCGACCGCCGTACTCGACGCGATGGAAACCGAACGGGCGGCGGTATTCTTCGGTGTGCCGACGATGTACCAGATGCTGCTGGCCGAACCGACGTTCGGCACCCGCGACCTGTCGGAGTGGAGCATCGGCATGTTTGGTGCCGCGCCGATGGCACCGAGCCTCATCGAGCGGCTCGTCAAGGCATTGCCCGGCGTCCTGCTGTACAACCTGTGCGGGCCGACCGAAGCCGGGCCTGGGGGCGTCGCGCTGGGTCCGGAGGACCTGCTGCGCAAGCCCGGCTCGAACGGGGTCGCATTCCTGAACACCGAAATGCGGGTCGTCGATGCGGATGACAATGACGTGCCGGCGGGCGAAACCGGTGAGGTCATCCTGCGGGGCGAGACGACGATGAAGGAATACTGGAACAAGCCTGAGGCGACGGCGGAGACGATGCGCGGTGGCTGGGTGCATACCGGCGACATCGCGCGCATTGACGAGGACGGCTACATCACGCTCGTCGACAGGATGAAGGACATGATCATCACCGGCGGGATGAATGTCTACTCGGTCGAAGTGGAAAATGCGTTGGCCGCGCATCCCGACGTACTCGACTGCGCCGTCCTCGGCGTACCGCACGAGACCTATGGCGAGAGCATCGTCGCGGTTGTGACTCCGCGCGAAGGCGCGACGCTCGACCTGGAGACCGTCAAGGCGCACGTGCGGACACTTCTCGCGGACTACAAGGCACCGCACGAACTGGTGATTGGCGAGGTCCCGCGCAACCCGTCCGGCAAGATCGTCAAGCATGAGCTGCGCGCCAAGCTGATCGCCCAGTAAGTGCTCGAAGATTAGCCGCGAGCCGTCGGATCAGCGGGACGGGTTCTCACTCAAATCGCTGATCCCGGGCGCGTACCTTCCCTCGATGATCGCCGAGATCGGCGTCGGGGCTCTGATCCCGGTCATCGCTACCAGCGCCACCGACCTCGGCGCTAATCTGGCGATCGCCGGGCTGATGGCCGCGATGCTGCCGATTGGGCAGATCCTTGCCGACGTACCGGCCGGCGCGTTGGCCGGCCGGATCGGTGATCGCCGCGCGATGGTCGTCGCCACCGGCGTCGCCCTCGTGGGGATGCTGTCTGCCGCACTCGCGCCGAGCCTGTGGCTTCTCGGGATTGGCGTCGTCACCGTCGGCGCTGCCAACGCCACGTTTGGACTGGCGCGGCAGTCGTACCTCGCGGAGGTCACGCCGGCGCGTCTGCGGGCGCGGGCGTTGTCGACGCTCGGCGGCGTGGCTCGGATCGGACAGTTTCTTGGCCCGTTCATCGGCGCACTGGTCATTCACGGTGGCGCCGGCTCGCATGCCATCTGGGTCGGTGTTGCTACCTCCATCATCGCCGGCACTATCGTGCTCGCCGTACCGGATCTGGCCGGAGCTGAGCAGCTGCGCGCTCGGGAGGCCGCCTCGCGCCGGTCAATGGCGACGGTCGTCCGCGAACACATACCGGTCCTCACGACGCTTGGTTTCGCCGTACTGCTCGTCGGCGCCGTTCGCGGCGCCCGACAGACCGTCCTACCGCTATGGACCGAACACCTTGGACTCTCGCCCGCGACCACCAGCCTGGTATACGGGTTGTGTGGCGCCGTTGACATGCTGCTGTTCTATCCGGCTGGCAAGGTCATGGATCACGCCGGTCGGTTGTGGGTGGCAATTCCGTCGATGGCGATCATGGGGCTCAGCATGTTATTGCTGCCGCTGACATACAGCGTCACTACCGTCAGTTTGGTTGCCGCATTGCTCGGCGTCGGAAACGGCATGGGTTCCGGAATCCTGATGACCCTCGGCGCCGACGTCGCACCACCCGGCGAACGGTCCCAGTTCCTCGGCGTATGGCGACTCGAGATCGACATCGGCAACGCGGGCGGGCCGCTGATCCTTTCGGCCGGCGCTTCTCTTGGTTCGCTCGCCGGCGGAATTATCAGCATCGGTGTACTCAGCGTGGGTACGTGTCTAGCGCTGGGCAGATGGGTCGGCCGTTGGTCTGTGCACGCAAACCGCAAGACCCGTGTCGCTGCAGGCGTATTCGAGGATCGAGCGGGCCCCGTCGACATTCAACGCGACCCGCAGGGTGACTAGTTGCGGACGATGGCGAGCCGCCACGCCTCCGGTCCACGCTCGACATAGCTGACCTCGAATGCGCCAGGGGAGCGTCGTTCGAGCTGGGCCAGAAGCGGCAGCGGGTCGTGTGGCGCTACGAGGATGAGACCCTTGCCGGGACGGACCGCGTCGAGGGCGCCGAATACGGTCGCGTGCCGGATCGCGTGCGGTACGACGCGTGCGTCCAGTTCGGGATAGCCCTTTTCGTCGGTCTCGCCGCAGGTGCAGTCGTGACCATCGGCATGGGCGTCCGCGGCGGGAGTTGTTTCAGCCGCCAGGCCTGCCGCCGTGTCGAGCTGCGAATGCAGATCGCTGAGTGACACATCGGGCGCCGCGGCAAGCAGTGGGAGCAGCTGCTGGTCCTGCTTGGCAAGATGCCCGACCATCGCGACTCGTAGCGCCGTGGCCGCGGCTACCGCGCGTACGCCGTCCGGAGCCTGCGCAAGCTCATTGACCAGCCCAGCGATGGTTTCGTGGTCGGCGTGCAGCGCTTCGACCAGTAGTCGTCCCTCGGACTTGGCGGCAGCGACGGGATAGAGGACCTTCTCCTCGGCGTCGAGGTAGGCGAGGACGTTTTGTTGGCTCCATGACACGGCTGCGGTTCGGGCTGCTTGTGCGGCGCTCTGATCGCCCGAGGCCACGGCGCTCAACAAAGCGGACACGTGCGCCGTCAACGAGCCAGTCATCTCGGCATGCTGCTGCTCGATGGCCGTCAGCGCAGTGGAATCGGACTCGGTTGTGGTGATGTTGACGTTGCTCATGACGAACCTCCGGCTTATGGGCAGAAAGATGATTGGACTTCCGGTGTAGTTAGGTGGCGCTACTGCCGATACTTTATTACACTCAAATCCGTGAAAAATAACCAGGCTGGCAAAACGTCCCGGACCGCGGACATGGGTCCGGACCGCGTAGCGCCGGAGAGACCGTTTCTCGCCACGCTTTCCGCGCCCCGTGCCGCGTTGATGAAGTTGCTAGACGCGCGGGACCGACCAGCCACGATCGCGGAGTTGTCCGCGGATCTGGGCCAACATCCCAATACCGTTCGTGAGCATGCCGACGCGCTGGTCGAACTCGGCTACGTAGAACGTACCCGCGCCGCGGCCGTCGGCCGGGGTCGTCCGGCGTGGCTCTACGCCAGTTCCGATGCGGGCACGGGGGAGGGTTCGGAGTACGCCGGTCTGGCGTCAGCGCTTGCCGCGCAGATCGCACGCAACAGCCGTAGGCCGACCGACGACGCGATTCGTGCTGGACGGGACTGGGGCAAGGAGCTAGCGCGAGCGAGGCCGATAGAGGGCCGGCCAACGCTGCCGCGAATCCGTCGTGCAACGCTCGAGATGCTGAATTCGCTCAGGTTTGCCCCGGAATCGGCGCCGCGCGGGCGCAGTGTGCGGCTGACGACGTGCCCCCTGCTCGATGCCGCGAACAAGTACCCGGACATCGTTTGCGGTGTGCACCTGGGAATCATTCGTGGTGCCATCGAAGAATACGGCGCGGATGGCGAGGAGACGCAGCTGGTCGCGTTTTCGGAGCCCGGCGCATGCCGGTTGACTTTGCACGCAAAATCTCCCCAGTAGCGATATCCTCCGGATGACAGCTTAACGACCAATTGAGCGCCATCGGAGGCACGAATTGCCACAGCGGATCGAGGATTACGCACTGATCGGGGATCTGCACACCGCGGCGATGGTCGGCAAGGACGGCTCGATCGACTGGTTGTGCCTGCCGCGTTTTGACTCGGCGGCGTGCTTTGCCGCGATGCTCGGTGACGATAGCGCGGGGCGCTGGAGACTGGCGCCCGCGACCGGGGACAAGTGCACCAGCCGGCAATACCGCGGGCACTCGCTAATCCTGGAGACGGTCTGGGATACAACGGATGGCTCCGTTCGGGTTATCGATCTCATGCCGCCGCGCGATGACGTCGCCGACATAGTGCGGATTGTCGAAGGCATCAGCGGAACTGTCACTATGCGGATGGACCTGGCGTTGCGCTTCGACTACGGCAGCATCGTGCCGTGGGTTCGCAATCGCGACGGAATGCTCGAGGCGATTGCCGGTCCGGACGCCGTATGGCTACGAACGCCGGTCGATCTCGCGGGCGAAGACATGCAGACGACAGCGACGTTTACAGTCTCTGCGGGCGACCGGGTGCCATTCGTGCTCACCTATGCCCCCTCGAACGGGGCGACTCCCCGGGTGATCGATGCAGAACGGGCGTTGATCGACACCGAGTCGTATTGGAACGAGTGGATCGCGCGCGCCGACGTCGACGGACCGTGGGCGGATGAGATTCGCCATTCGCTGGTGTTGCTAAAGGCGATGACGTACGCACCCACCGGCGGTTTGGTGGCCGCGGCTACCACGTCGCTCCCCGAACAAATAGGTGGCCCGCGAAACTGGGACTATCGCTACTGCTGGCTACGTGATGCGACCTTCACCTTGCGCGCGTTGCTGGACACGGGCTATCGCAGTGAGGCCGGAGCCTGGCGCGACTGGCTTCTTCGGGCGATTGCGGGCGACCCTGCCGATCTACAGATCATGTATGCGATCGATGGCACTCGACGACTCACCGAATACGAAGTGCCGTGGCTTAGCGGCTACGAGGGATCCAAACCGGTGCGGATCGGCAACGCGGCCTCTGAACAGTTGCAACTGGACGTCTGGGGCGAGGTGCTCGACAGCCTGCACCTCTCACGCATGCGAGGACTCGACGCCGACGATCACGCGTGGGATCTGCAGCGGGCCCTACTGGATTATCTCGAGTCCAACTGGTCCGACAATGACAGCGGGCTGTGGGAAAGTCGCGGGCCAGAGCGTCCGTACGTGCACTCCAAGGTCATGGCGTGGGTCGGTATGGACCGTGCCGTGCAGGCGGTCGAGCGGTTCGGCCTCGACGGTCCGGTCGACCAGTGGCGGCGCACTCGGCAGGTGATTCATGACGAGGTCACGACGAAGGGTTTCGACGCCGACCGAGGTACCTTTACCCAGTTCTACGGTTCGCATGGTCTGGACGCCGCCCTGCTGCTGATTCCGGAAGTGGGCTTCTTGCCTTACACCGATGAGCGTGTAATAGGCACCGTAAAGGCGATCGACCGCGACTTGTCGCAGGACGGGTTCACGCTACGTTATGACCCCCGTGCGGATGGCGGTGCGGATGGGCTTCCAGGCGAGGAGGGATCGTTCGTCGCCTGCAGCTTCTGGATGGTCAACGCGCTGTGCGGTATCGGCGAGTGGGACGAGGCCGAGACGCGGTTCAAGCGGCTCCTCAGTCTGCGCAACGATGTCGGGCTGATCAGCGAGGAGTACGACGCGACGGCGCATCGACAACTAGGAAACACACCCCAGGCGTACAGCCACGTCGGGCTCGTCAACTGCGCTCAGAACCTCAGTAAACGACCTACCAACTCTCCGAGGAGCAAATAATGCGCGCTCTCACCGTCGTACCGGGTAAAGCGGACTCGATGAAGCTCATCGACGTCGACGAACCAGAAGCGGGCGAGGGAGAGCTCCTCGTCGACGCAATTGCGGTTGGCGTGTGTGGCACCGACAAAGAAATCGCTTCCGGTGAGTACGGCTGGGCACCGTCAGGCCACGAGCGACTGGTCATCGGTCACGAGTCGCTGGGCCGCGTGCGCACCGCGCCCGAGGGCAGTGAATTTAGCAAGGGCGATCTCGTGGTGGGGGTCGTACGACGCCCGGACCCCGTGCCCTGCGGCGCCTGCGCGCACGGTCAGTTCGACATGTGTCGAAATGGCGAGTACACCGAACGCGGAATCAAACAAATTGACGGCTATGCCAGGGAAGTGTGGCCAGTCGAGGTCGATTACGCCGTGCGGCTCGACCCTAAGCTTTCCGATGTAGGCATGCTGATGGAGCCGACGACCGTCGTGGCCAAGGCCTGGGACCAAGTCGAACAGATCGGCGCGCGGGCCTGGTTCGAGCCGAAGTCCGTGCTGGTCACCGGCGCCGGCCCGATCGGTCTGCTCGCGGCCATGCTCGGGGCGCAGCGTGGCCTGGACGTACACGTGCTGGACAGGGTTACCGACGGACCCAAACCGCAGCTCGTACGCGACCTCGGTGCGACGTACCACCACGGCTCGATCGACGATGTCACCTCAAAGGTCAAACCCGATGTGGTGATCGAGGCGACCGGTGTCGGTGAACTCGTCTTCGGCGCGATGTCCGGTACGGCGTCGTACGGGATCGTCTGCCTTACCGGCGTTTCTTCCACTGGCCGGTCGCTCAAGATCGACGCTGGTTCGGTCAACAGGTCGATCGTTCTGGAGAACGACGTCATCGTCGGCTCGGTCAACGCCAACCTCAAGCATTACGCCGACGCCGCTCGCGACCTGGCCAAGGCCGACCCAGAATGGCTCGCCAGACTGGTTTCTCGGCGGGTGCCAGTGGAGAAGTTCCAGGACGCATTCACCGCCCAACCGGACGACGTCAAGGTGGTCATCACCTTCGACTAACGGGCGCGCGTCGGGGCAGTGTCCGGCGTCGTCAGCGGCGGGATATGTTGACAGAGCACCACCTGATAACAACCCGCCGATCGAAATGAGACTCCATGCAATTCAGCAAGGAACACGACGCCTTCCGCGCGATGTTGCGGGAGTTCGTGGCGCACGAGATCAATCCACACGTCGACAAGTGGGAAGCCGACGGCGACATACCCCTGCACGAGTTGTTCAAGAAGCTCGGAGATCTCGGGGTGCTCGGCGTGGAGTTCGACCCGGCGTACGGCGGACAGGGCGCCGACCACCTTTACATGATGATCGCGGCCGAGGAGCTTGGCCGGTGCGCCTCTGGCGGCGTATCGATGGCCATCGGCGTACAAATGATGATGGCGACGCCCTCACTGCAGAAGTACGGCACACACGAGTTGAAGAAGAAATACCTTGAGCCGGCGCTCCGCGGCGACGTAGTCACGTCCATCGCGGTCACCGAGCCAGGAGCCGGCTCGGACGTCGCATCGTTGAAGACCAAGGCCGTCAAAGACGGCGACGACTGGGTCATCAACGGCAGCAAGATCTTTATCACCAATGGAACACAGGCCGACTGGATGTGCCTGCTGGCACGCACATCCGATGAGGGCGGCTACCGCGGCATGTCACAGATTGTGATTGACACGAAGGCGGAGGGATTCTCAGTGGCGCGCAAGCTCGACAAGCTCGGCATGCGTTCGTCCGACACCGCCGAGCTTCGGTTCGACGATATGCGGGTGCCGATCAGCAACACGATCGGCGAAGAGGGCCGCGGGTTTCAGCAGCAGATGGGCCAGTTCATCGTCGAGCGGATGTTCGCGTGCTACGGCAAGGTCGGATCGATGCAGGACGCCCTCGACCGCACCCGCGATTACCTCCGGATCCGGGTCGTCAACGGTAAGCCGCTCATCGCCAACCAGTACATCGCATTCAAACTGACCGAGCTGAGCGCTCAGGTTGACATGCTCCGGGTCTACAACTTGAAGATGGCCGAGGACTACATGGCCGGCAAGGACACCACGCGACAGGCGACGATCGGCAAGCTCCAAGTCGGACGGCTGTCGCGCGAAGTCGCCGACTTGTGCCTGCAGTACCACGGCGGCATGGGTTACATGGAAGAGAACTGGACCTCCCGCTTCTTCCGCGACGGCCGGCTCACCTCCATCGGCGGCGGCGCCGACGAAGTGATGCTTCAAGTTCTATCCAAGCTGGACGGTTTCACCCCCTAACGACGGCGCGTCAGATTGGCGTGACCGGGTGGACCCGCGGCGGCGAGACATCGCGATGCCGCCGCGGTGAGCGGCGTAGCGCGTCAATGAGCACACCGCGAGTATCCGGCGGGTCGATCACGTCGTCGATGCCGAATCCCTCTGCGGCGTAAACCGGGCCGAGTTGTGTGCGAAACTGCGCGATCATTGTCTTGCGCGCGAGTTCGGGATCGTCGGCCGCGGCGACCTTCTTGGCGTAAGCTACATCAACCGCGCCCTCGATCGACATGGCGCAGATCTCGGCGGTCGGCCAGGCAACGCACAGGTCTGCCTCGAAGCTGCGGCCGCCGTTCATCGCAATGTAAGCCAGTCCGTAGCCCTTGCGCAGTACGACGGAGAACCGCGGCACGGTAGCCCGGCCGAGCTCAAACAGGAGTTTGCCACTGCGGCGCGCGAGCCCGGTGCGCTCTGCGCTCGGACCTACCAGAAACCCTGGTACGTCGATGAAGTAGATCAACGGCAGACCGAATGCGTCGCATAACGAGATCAAGTGCGCCATCTTGTCGCACGCGTCGGAGTCGAGTGTGCCGCCCATGTGATTCGGTTGGTTGGCGATGAGCCCGACGGGACGTCCGTCGAGCCGCGCAAGTCCCGTGAACACGTTGCGGGCGAACCGAGGCTTGAGTGTCATTACGCTGCCTGCGTCCGCGACCGCGCCGATAATCTTGCGGACGTCGTACGCGCGCCGCGGGTTGGGTGGCACGAGTCGTGTGAGCTGTTCGGCGCGCCGATCCGCGGGATCGGTGCAGTCCGTGACCGGGACCGGCTCCGAGGAGTTGTTGGGGAAGTAGCCGAGAAAATCCCGCGTGATCTGCAATGCCGATTCGTCGTCTTCGGCCACGATATCGGCGATTCCTTCGCGGTCGGCCTGGATCGCCGGCCCGCCCAACTCGTCCTTCGTCGCGTCCTCTCCGGTGCCGGCCTTCACGAGTGCCGGTCCAGCGATACCCATCGTGGAAGTCTTGTCGACCATCACGACGAGGTCCGCCATGGCCGCGAAGTTGGACGGCCCGGCAAACCCCGGTCCCATCATCAGCGCGATCGTGGGCACCCAGCCGGACAACTGCGATTGCAACTGGAAGAACTGAAAACCGTGCGCGAAGTGTCGACTGTCCAACCCCTCCTGGATGCGGTGACCGCCGCCATCGAGCATCATGACCAGGGGATAGCCGTGCTCGAGGCACAGCCGCGCCTGACGGTCGACCTTCGCGCCGCCCACTGTGCCATTGCTGCCACCAAGAACCGTGAAGTCAAAGGAAAGTATCCCAATCGTGCGTCCGTTGACGGCCGCCGTGCCGACCACGACTCCATCGGCGTGCGCATCGTCGGATCGGGCGTCGGGGAGGCGACGGTCGGGCCGCACCAGTGCGCCGATCTCACGGAATGTGCCCGGATCGGCTAGCGCGGCGATCCGCTCGCGCGCAGTCAATTTCCCCAACGCATGCTGACGCTCGACGGCACCGACGCGATGAGTATCCATGACACGCGCTCGGGCTTGTTCAACGGTCTCGTACATCGATCGGCCCGGCGCTTCGTTGTTGTCGCTAACTGTCACGTGTGATCTCGATTCCCGCAGTGACCCGGTCCCAGGTCGTCTGCGTGACGCCCTCGTCCCGGAGCACTTGTTTGCGGATCTTCTGGGTGGGTGTTTTGGGTAGCTCGTCGACGATCTCTACGTACCTCGGAACCATGAAGTACGGTAGCTTCGCGGCAAGGTCGGTGACTAGTTGCTTCGGGTCGATCGTCGCGCCTGGCTGGGGGACGATGACGACCTTGATTTCTTGCTCAGTGTGTTCGCTGGCCACGCCGATGACTGCACACTCGAAAACTTCATCCATAGCAACGATCTGGGACTCAACTTCGAACGACGACACGTTTTCGCCGCGTCGCCGGATCGCGTCTTTGGTGCGATCGACGAAGTAGTATTGGTCATTTTCGTCCTGACGGAACGCATCACCGGTGTGGAACCACAGGTTGCGCCAAGTGTGCGTGGTCGCCTCCGGCTTGTTGAGGTAGCCGGCCATAATCGACCACTGTTCGCGCGGCCGCAGCACCAGCTCGCCGACCGTGCCGCGCTCGACCTCCATGTCGTTTTCGTCGACGATCCGTGCCTCATAGTCCTCACGGACCCAGCCGCAGCCGGCCGGGATGGCCTCGCCGTACGGCGCGAGGATCACGCTGGCGGTCTCAGTCATGCCGTACGCCGTACCGACGAGCATGCCGAACCGCTCTTCGAACTCGCGAACTTCCGGCAGCACCGGTACGACGATGGCCCGCGTCATCGGATTGTCCTTGTCCGACGGATCGGGTGGTTGACCGTAAAGGAACGTCGCCATCGCGCCCAGGATCAAGGTGAAAGTGCAGCCGAATCGACGCACATCGTCCCAGTACGTCGTCGCACTGAACCGCGGCACGATGGCCGCGGAGGCACCCGCTATCAAGGCGTTGTAGACGCCGGCCCACTGGCCGCCGACGTGGAACAGCGGGAGAGCGACGAGAGCGACGTCGTCTGGTGCGGCGGCGTTCCAGAAATGGGGCGTGCAATAGCTGTAGGCGTGTCCGTGCGTGACCAGGACGCCCTTCGAAGGCCCGGTCGTGCCGGAGGTGTACATGACCGCGATGAGATCCCACGGATCGGTTTGCTCGATTTCGATAGGCTCGGCGGTGCGCAGCTGTTCGAAGCCAACGACCGTGAGGCCGGGAAGATCGGCTTTGGTGCGGTCGCCGCGTACGACGACGGTGGTCACGTTATCCAGATCGGCGACGACGGACCTGAGCCGCTCTAGGTAGACGTCCTCAATCACGATCGTCGAGGCCCCAGAGTCGTTGATCAAGTAGCTGAGCAAACTCTCCTTATAGGCGGTATTGATTGGTACCTCGACTGCCGCCATGAGGCTGAGGCCGAGCCAGGAGACGACGTAGTCGCAGTGGTTGTCGAGCATGAGCAGCACGCGGTCTTGACGGCCGACCCCGAGCCGCCGAAATCCACCGCCAGCCCGCGTGGCGGCGGCGACCAGTTCGGCGTACGTGTAGGTCTCGCTCTCATCGCGAACCGCGAGTTTGTCTGGAGTATGTGCGGTGACCTCCTGCAGGACCGTGGCAACGGTGCGGTCGGTGAGTGGGCGGTGATGCTGTGCTTGCTCGGACACGCTAGATCAACTCCTTTTCGTCTCAACTTAGTGCCGAACCCTTAACCCGTTCCTACCACCTAGATAGTCGGCCCGTCCCGATCTACACTGGCCACAGGCCGGGGGGCTCATCCTGTGGCGTACGACGTCCAGATTGGGGAAACGTGGATAACCGCTTTGCTGTAGAAGGTTGTTCCCGTGGGCTACTTCTACTGTCCTCAGCACGCTGAAGAAACCCACCATCCATTCCGCGCACCAACGGTGTGCGCGGTGTCCCTGGTCGTGCTGGTAATTCCGATGGTCGGCGCGGCGGCCGATTGGTGGCAGCAAACCGCCGAGCCCCAAGCTGTCGCAACACGGGCTGCACCGGCCAGTGCGGCGTCAATCATGACGACAGCCGCGCGCTCCTCGACAGATCCGACGGCGGCCTCGAAGACGCCGATCACCGTCGCCGCACCAGTGGTCCCTGCCGCTACGCAGGTCCCGCCGACCCCGGTCCCGAGCCCAGTGCAGCGGAGCGATGATGCGCCTTCCGCGGCGGTTGCCTCCAACATCGATATCCCGATTCGAGTGCTGACCGCCTACATGAACGCCGCAGACGCGGTGAACTCAACCCATCCCGGATGCCATCTGCAATGGCAATTTCTGGCCGCACTGGGCGAGATCGAATCGCACCATGGACGCGTACATGGAAGTAGTGTCGGCGCCGACGGGGTCGTGTCACCTTCCATCTACGGGCCGGCGCTCGACGGAAGCGTGGCCGGTGTCGTCGGCTCTATCGCGGACTCGGGTGGACAACCTGCCCGAGCGATGGGTCCGATGCAGTTCATTCCAAGCACCTGGGCCGTGTACGGCAATGGAAGCAACCCGCAGGATATCGATGATGCGGCGTTGGCCGCTGCCAACTACGAGTGCGCCGATGGGCGCGACCTCGGGACCGAAGCAGGACGCTATGCGGCGGCGCTTTCTTACAACCACGCCGACTGGTACGCCGCAAATGTCCTGGCAATCTACGCCGACTACGTCGCAGAAAAGCCGGGCCTCTCGCGGCCCGAGACGCCGCCACCTGGCGCCGATCCCGCGGCAAACGCAACGATCGGACAGGGCGCGAGTCCGGTCCCTGCGGCCCCGGTGGCGACACCGCAGGGGAGCGGCGCGTCGCCGGGATCGCCGTTCACTACCTCGGCGACAACGCCACCCACACCTGCGACGTCCACATCTACGCCGGCGCCAACAACTAGTCCGACTGCGTCACCGACCGGCTCCGATCCGCCGCTACCGAGCGCTTCTTCCGCGAGCCCGCCAAGTCCGACTACTAGCGCGAGTACCACTGAGCCATCCACTGCGACCCCATCGAGCGCGTCTGCAGGGACGCCAAGTCCTACGTCATCGGTACCGATCCCAGCGGCATAGCCGTTATGGTGGGGCGATCGCACATCGTGCCGGTCTCGACGCCGGCGTCTTAACCGTTGGGGCAGTTAACGTGAAAGGTCACGCCGCATGAGCAACGAGGTCCAGCGCGTCATGGTCAGTGAGTCAATCGAGATCGCCTACGAGTCGATTGGAGACGAAGCAGATCCGCCCTTGTTGCTGGTAATGGGGCTCGGCGCTCAGATGATTGCCTGGCCCGACCAGTTCTGCGTGCAACTCGCGGCACGGGGATACCGTGTCATCCGATTCGACAACCGTGACGTAGGCCTGTCGACCCATTTGGTGGGCGGTACGGCGCCGAACGTCGCGAAGGCAATGGGTGGTGATTACTCGAGTGCGGCTTACACGTTGTCCGACATGGCCGGGGACGCCGTGGGTCTACTCAACGCCCTCGATATTCGCACTGCCCATGTGGTCGGTGCATCGATGGGCGGAATGATCGTGCAGTGCATGGCTATCGAGTACCCCAACCGACTGCGAAGCATGACCTCGATCATGTCGACGACGGGCGATCGATCCGTGGGCCGCCCGAGCCAGGCGGCCATGACCGTGCTTCTCGCTCCGCCGGCCACCGATCGTGAAGGCGCCATCGCGCGAGCCGTCGAGTCGGCGAAGGTCATTGGGTCACCAGGATTCGACCGCGACGACGACGTCATTAAGGAGCGGGCAGCGCTCGCATTCGACCGGGCTTTCGACCCTGTCGGCGGCGCGCGGCAGTTAGTTGCGATTCAGGCCAGTGGAGATCGTACCGAGAAGCTCAGGTCGGTGAAGATACCGACGCTGGTTGTGCACGGTGCGGCCGATGCGCTCGTCGATGTCAGTGGCGGGAAGGCGACAGCCGAGGCTATCCAGGGATCAAAGCTATTGCTCATCGATGGAATGAGCCACGACTTGCCGCAAGGCGCGTGGCCTCAGATCGTCGATGCGATCGACGACCTGGCCACCCGGGCCGACGCGTAGCGGGTTACTTGCTTCCGCGTAAATCGGGGAACTGGTCATCTCGCCACTCGCCTGAGGTCGGTGGATTTTCCACCTCCCGATTTCGGAGTTCGATGCGGCGAATCTTGCCGGATATGGTCTTCGGTAGTTCGTAGAATTCGACCCGGCGTACTCGTTGATATGGAGCAAGGTGCTCACGGGCGTACTGGAGGATGCTGTGCGCCGTCTCCTCGCTGGCTTCGTGGCCTGGCGCCAGGGCAATGTAGGCCTTAGGCACGGCTAGCCGCACTTCGTCGGGTGCTGGAACGACGGCGGCCTCGGCTACAGCCGGATGTTCGATAAGCACGGACTCGAGCTCAAACGGGCTGATCTTGTAGTCCGATGCCTTGAAGACATCGTCGGTACGGCCGACGTAGGTGATGTAGCCGTCTGCGTCGATCGTCGCGACATCGCCGGTGTGGTACACACCGTCGGCCATAGCCTGCGCGGTCTTGGCCTCGTCACCGACGTAGCACGTCATCAGCGCCAGCGGAGACTGCGTCAGGTCTAGGGAGATCTCACCTTCACCCGACTCGATCGGCGCTGATGTGATGGGGTCGGTCAAAATGACCGGCACGCCAGGGAGTGGCCGGCCCATCGAGCCCGGGATCACCTTGGTGCCAGGCGTATTGCCGATCATCGCGGTGGTCTCTGTTTGTCCGTATCCATCGCGGATCGTCAGACCCCAGTGCTTCTGGACCTGATTGATCACTTCGGGGTTGAGCGGTTCACCTGCACCGATTACCTCGCGCAGTGTGCCGGGACCACCGGACAAATCGGCGTTGATCAGCATGCGCCAGACGGTCGGCGGCGCACAGAACGAGGTGACGTGCTCCTCGCGCAGCTGTCCCAGTAGCGCCGCCGCGTCGAAACGGACGTAGTTGTAGAGCAGAATTGTCGCCTCCGCGATCCATGGTGCGAAGAACGACGACCACGCATGCTTGCCCCATCCGGGGGAGGAAATATTGAGATGGACATCGCCGGGTTTGAGCCCTATCCAGTACATCGTCGACAGATGCCCCACCGGGTAAGAGATCTGTGTGTGCTCGACTAGTTTGGGGCGACTCGTCGTACCAGACGTGAAGTAGAGCAGGACACGATCGCCTGGCGCGGTGCCTGGATGATCGATTGTCACGCCATCGATGTCCAAGGCGCGGTGCAGGTCGAGCCAACCCTCGTGTTCGCCCGCCGCGATCCGAATGTAGTCGCCTGGCACGTCGTCGAACTTGTCAGTGTCGGCGATATTGCACACGACCGCTTTGGCGCCGCCGCGGGCGATTCGGTCGGTCAAGTCGCTGGCGCCGATTGCGGTCGTCGTCGGCATGATGACCGCGCCGATCTTGATGATGGCGAGCATCGTCTCCCAGAGCTCGACCTGGTTGCCGAGCATGACGACGACCGAGTCGCCTTTGGCCACGCCGTTATGCATGAGCCAGGCGGCGACCTGATCGGATCTGGTCGCCATGTCGTCGAAGCTGATCGAGGTCCTGGCCCCGTCCTCTTCAATGATGATCAACGCAGGTTGGTCATTGCCGCGAGCTATCGCATCAAACCAGTCGATTGCCCAGTTGAATCGGTCGCCTACGTCCGGCCAGGTGAACTCCCGAACGGCGGTGTCGTAATCCTCTCGGAGCGAAATGAGCTGATCTCGCGCTGCTCTGAATGCATCTGTCGCTTTACTTGCCATGGCGTCTGCTACCCCTTCGACGTTGTGCTGGGCTGAATGTGGAGGTTACCGGAATCCAGCATTCTCGCGTGGCGTATATGCCGCCTCTAGACTCTGCACCTCGTCCTCAGACAGTTCGACCTCCAGTGCGGCAACTGCTTCGGCAAGTTGGGATTGCTTGGACGCACCGATGATCGGGGCCGTAACCGCCTGCCTGCTGCGGACCCACGCGAGCGCTACCTGTGCCATTGACACCCCGCGGGTCTCGGCGACCTTGCCCACGGCAGACACGATCTGCGAGTCTTCATCCTTGTAAAGCGTCTTGCCGAACGTATCGGTCTCAAGGCGGTTGGATGTGGCGTCCCACGGCCTGGTGAGACGACCGCGGGCAAGCGGGCTCCACGGGATGACGCCGATGCCTTGGTCCTGGCAGTAGGGAAGCATCTCGCGTTCCTCTTCGCGGGCGAGCAGATTGTAGTGATTTTGCATACTGATGAATGGGGTCCAGCCGCCCACGACGGCGACGTGCTGAGCTTTTGCGAACTGCCAGGTGTACATCGAGCTGGCGCCGAGGTAGCGGACCTTGCCGGACTTGACGAGGTCGTGCAGGGCCTCCATCGTCTCTTCGATCGGAGTACGTCGGTCCCACCGATGGATTTGGTACAGATCGATGAAGTCGGTGCCGAGGCGTCGTAGGGATGCGTCGGCCTGGGCGAAGATTGCTTTGCGCGAGAGCCCGAATCCATTCGGCCCGTCGTGCATCTTGTTGAAGACCTTCGTCGCGATGACCACCTCGTCGCGGTTCGTGAAGTCCTTAAGTGCGCGACCAACGATTTCTTCGGACGAACCCAACGAATAGACATTGGCGGTATCGAAGAAGTTGATTCCCGCCTCGACTGCTTGTTTGAGCAGCGGTCGACTCTGTTCCTCAGGAAGCGACCAGGGGTGCGTTCCGCGATCGGGTGCGCCGTAGGTCATGCAGCCGAGCGCGATTTCCGAAACATCCAGACCGGTATTACCAAGCTTCACATATCTCATGAATTCATCATGCTCTGCCGCCGATCAATCAATTCGCGTACCCCGGCCAAGGAATTCCTGGTTGACACGCTTTGAGTCGCGTGATTGAGTGCAAACCACTAGACGGTTTCAGAAACCATAGAATGGTCAACCTTTGTCTCCTGCTCGATCGCAACCCCCTCCTGATTCGGCGCAGTTGTTGGGCCGGGTAATTAGCGTCCTGGACTGCTTCTCGGTTCGCGAGCCCGTTGTTTCTGCCGCACGGGTCCGAGAATTGACGGCTTTGCCCGTGACGACCGCGAATAGGCTGCTGCGGAATTTGGTGGCTCACGGGCTTGTGCAACGCGACGGCGAGAATTTCAAGTTGGGCCTAAGGATCCTGGGCTGGTCCGAATCCGCGAAGGCCGCGTCCAGTTTGCTGGCCATTGCCGGCCCCGTGATCGAGCGGTTGAAAGACAAGTCCGGCGAGACGATCACGGTAGGTGTTCGAATCGGCTCGAAGCGCACGGTCATTGCGGACTGTCAGTCCGACAAATCGTTGATCTACCGCCCGCACATTGGGCAGGTGCTCCCGCTGCACGCCGGTTCAGGGGGTAAAACACTTCTTGCGTTCGATCGTGCCGATCTGGAAGTCGTCGAACTTGTAAAACTGACCGCGGCAACTATCACCGACCGCAAGGCATTCATCGCTGAGCTCGATCGTATACGTGAGCGGGGTTGGGCCTTCGCTGTACAAGAGCGGGAGGAAGGTCTCAACTCGGCATCAGCGCCGGTTTTCGACGCACGCGGCGACCTGCTCGCCGTTGTCACAATAGGGGGCCCGTCATTCCGGATGCCGAAACAGAAAGCGCAAGTGTTTGGCGCGATGGTTCGGGAGAGTGCCGATGAGCTATCTGAACTGCTTGGTCGTTCCCGGGCCGCCGCACCTTAGAGCTACCGAACTATTGGAAATGGAGTACCGAGAATGATTGCCCGCAAGAGACTACGAGAAGCCTTTGCCGAGAAGGAAATGCCAGTCGCACCCGGCGTCTATGACGGTTTGACTGCAGCGTTGACTGCGAGTAACGGCTTTCCCGCGGCATATATGTCTGGCGCTGCGGTTGCCTCATCGCTGGGGTTGCCCGATCTCGGTCTCGCGACGCAGACTGAACTGGCCTCACGAGTGCAACTGCTGACCGGAGTTCTTGGCGATATCCCGCTCATCGCAGATGCCGACACCGGGTTCGGCGACATCATCAACGTCGTGCGCACCGTCCAACTCTACGAGCGTGCCGGTGTCAGCGCAATTCAGATCGAGGACCAAGAGATGCCCAAGAAATGTGGGCATCTGGACTCGAAGCGGGTCATCTCGACCGCGGCCTTCTGCAAGAAAATCGAAGCGGCGGTCGAAGCCCGATCGGACTCGGACCTGGTGATTATCGCGCGGACTGACTCGCGCGCATCGTTGGGATACGAGGAAGCAGTGGACCGAGTCAACGCCTACGCCGATGCGGGTGCAGACATGATTTTCCTCGAGGCCGCGCAAACCGTCGATGAGGTTCTAGATGTGCCAACCAGAGTGGGCGTGCCGGCGCTGTTCAACCTGGTGCCTCGGGGCAAGACACCTGACATGGACCTCGATGACCTCAAGGCGGCTGGTTACGGTCTCGTCATCGCTCCCGGGCTTGCTTTTGGTGCGGCCGCCGAGGCGATCAACGAAGCGCTGAAAGTTCTGGCCTCAGGGAATGCCGACACCGGCACGCAGTGGTCACCGACGGCGCTATTCAACGCCGTGGGACTCGAGTACTGGGATGGTATCGGCGCGAGGTATGCACTCGAAGAATCAGGGGCGTAGTCATGGGCTCGACGATTATCGAAAAGTTGCTCGCGCGGGGCGCACGCGCCGAAGCGGTCAAACCAGGCGATATTACTGTCGTCGAAGTCGACATGACGGTGCTGATCGACTTGCAATTCGGTCACGATCGACTCCACGATGTGATCAAAGTCGATGACCCGGACAGGCTCGCGGTCATCCTCGACCACGCGGTCCCAGCTCCGACAATCCGTGATGCGCAGTCCGGAGGGATGGCCCGTGCGTTCGCGAAACGGCACCACGTATCGCGGCTGTTCGACGTCGGCGATCATGGAATCGTGCATCAGGTTGTGGCCGAGCAAGGACTCGCGCTACCGGGCCAAAACCTCGCGTGCACCGACTCGCACACGTGCGCGGCAGGTGCGCTTAATGTGGCCGCCCGGGGACTCGGCCCCGCGGAGGTGCTGCAAATCGTCTGCAGCGGGAAAACTTGGCATCTGGTTCCCCCCACCATCAAGTACGAGCTCGTCGGCAGCAAGGATCCGGTCATCAATGGCAAAGACATCTTCCTGCACATTGCCGGCACCTATGGCGAAGCGACCGACCACGCCGTCGAGTACGGCGGTCCGGGGCTGGCATCGCTGCCAATGTCCGATCGCCGGACGATCGCAACGCAAGGCGCCGAGATCGGTGCCGACTTCTCACTATTTCCTGCGGATGGGTTGTGCATCGAGATGATCGACGCGGTGGCACCTGGCGCCGAGTATGAGCCTTGTCTTGCCGACGATGACGCGAGTTATGAGCAAATCCACCAGATCGACCTCGGAGCGATCGAACCGATGGTGGGCCGCCCGGGGACCGTCATTGACAACGCCGTGCCGGTGTCGGAGCTCGCGGGCACGCGCATCGACCAGGCATTTGTGGGCTCGTGTGCGAATGGGCAACTTGCTGATCTGGAGACCGCGGCGCGGATGATTCGAGGTCATCGGGTTGCTCCCGGTGTGCGGATGATCGTGACGCCTGCGTCGCAACGGGTCTACCTCGAAGCGGTCAAGGCAGGCTACGTCGCCACGCTGATCGAGGCGGGCGCCGTCGTCACGAACTCGACCTGTGGCGCGTGTTTTGGCTATCACATGGGCGTTGTGGGCCCCGGCGAGGTATGCATAACGGCGAGTACCAGAAACTTCAAGGGCCGTATGGGAAGCGCTGAGGCGCAGATCTACATGGCGTCGCCCGCGACGGTTGTCGCATCCGCGATCGCGGGGACGATTGTGGACCAGCGCGAGGTCGATGAGGTGGTGGTATGAGTACGCCGGAGACACTGCCACTTCACGCCACGGGGCGTGCGTGGGTCTTTCGAGGGCAGGTCACCACCGACGACATGTTTCCCGGATTCGCAATGAAATTGCCTATCCCGGAGGCTGCCGCGCATGTGATGTCGGATCTGCGTCCGGGTTGGGCACAGAGTGTGCGTACCGGTGACATTCTCGTCGGCGATACAAACTTCGGACTCGGCTCGAGCCGTCCGGTGCCACTGTTGCTGCGGGAACTGGGGATAGCTGGGCTGGTCGCCGAGCGGTTCAACTCGTTATTTCTGCGTAATTGCATCAACTACGGGCTACCGGCGCTAGCGGTGCCCGGCATCCTTGACCTGGTCAAGGAGGGCGGACAGGTCGACGTCGACGTGGCTGGCGCGACCATCACGGATCTCGAGTCAGGTCGGATGCTCAAGGGTGCCGTGTATCCCGACTTCATCTTAGAGATCTTGCAGCGTGGGGGGCTATTGAAACAGTTGGAGGAGGACGGCTTTCTTTCAGCGAGCACCCCAGACTAGGAGACTCCACAATGCTCACCACAACCGCACGGTCAATCGCCGCCTCTGGTGCGGCGCTCTCGATGGCAGTCACGCTCGTCGCCTGTTCAGGCTCATCGAGCGACGCGAATCCCGATAAGCCAGTGGCAATCAGCATTACCGTCACGCACGACACCGATCCGTACTCGATTCCGTGGCTCGTAGGCATGGACCAAGGATTTTTTGAGGATGGCGGTGTCAAGGTTGACAAGATCGTGCCCGGCAAAGGCGGCGCGACGACACTTACTAACCAGTTGAACGGCGACCTGCCCATTGCTGACACGGCGTTCCCGGCGGTGGTGGAGGCGAGTCAGAGTGGCGCGCCGTTGACGATCATCGGGGGCGCGGTGCAAGCATTGACGGGCACCGAGTTCTACACGCTCGCCAAGAACACCGATATCAATAAAGTCGTCGATGTCAAGAAATGGGCGTATACCAACGAAGGCTCAGTGACCCAGGCGCTGACATTCATGCTTCCCAAGGCGGAGGGTCTGGATCCGGCGTCGTCCGAGCGGACTGCCGCCGGCGGTCTCGGAGAAGGAATCGCGCTGATGGAGTCTGGCGACGTCGACGCCGCCGTACTACCCCTCAGCGAATATTTAGGGCACAAGGACACCTACAAGCTCGTCGCGAACTCATCGAAGCTCATTCCACATTTCCAGCAGACCGTGATCACGACGACTAAAGAGTACGCCGCCGAGCATCCGAAAGTCCTCAAGGCGATTACTGCCGGCTATGCCAAGGCCGTGAAATACACGCACGAGCACCCCGATAAGGCGGCCGCCGTATATGCGAAGTACGCCAACGTCGATACGCAAATCGCAAAAGAGATCGTCAAGCTCACGGTCGCCAGTGACTACTGGGGGGTCGGATTCAACAAGGACGCTATCGCTGGGGCTCTCGAGGGCATGAAGTTCTCCGGCAAGGACCCGAGCAAGACGAACCTGTGCGATCTCTTCGACAGCCAGTACTTGCCGAAGGGCGAGTCCAAACAGGCCGCTGACAAGTGCAAGTAGCCGCGGATGCTGAAGGGAGCCCCATGCCTGCTCGAAGCCGGATTGTGGATATCGAGGCGGTTACACGACAGTTCGGCGAGTTACACGCGCTCGGTCCGCTCGATCTGTGCATCGACCGTGGCGAGTTCGTCTCGGTGGTCGGTCCCAGCGGTTGCGGCAAGTCGACCCTGCTTGAACTGATTGCGGGTCTGCAGGATCCAGATGGCGGCACCATCTCGGTGGCCGAGCGGCCGCTCACCGGACCGCGTAACGAGACGGCGATCATTTTCCAGGAGTCGGCGACGCTACCGTGGCGCACGGTGATCGACAATGTCGCGTTTGCACTCGAAGTGCGTGGCGTGCCGAAGATCGAGCGGCGCGAGACTGCCGAGAGTCTGATCACCAAGGTTGGTCTGACCGGATTTGAGAAGCACTTCCCGACCCAGTTGTCCGGTGGGATGCGGCAACGAGTGGCGATCGCGCGCTGCCTGTCGATGGACCCGGATCTAATCCTCGCAGACGAGCCGTTTGGCGCTCTGGACGAGCAAACCAGACTGCTGATGGCTTTCGAGTTGCTGAAGGTAGTCGACGACTTGACCTGCGGGGTGCTATTCATTACGCACAGCATCCAAGAGGCGGTGCTGTTGTCAGACCGCGTTCTGGTGATGAGTGCGCGGCCGGGCCGCATTCTGGATGAGGTCGTCATCGAGCTGCCGCGTCCAAGAGGCGAGCATGTGCTCGGGACTCCCGAGGCGGCGTACGCGATCGACCGGATTTGGTCGATGCTGAAGTCTGAGGCCGTTGAAGCGATGAAGGCGACGCAATGACGAGTCGGCGCTCGGTGGTACCTCGATACTTACGTCCAAAGCCGCGGCGCATCGCGCTGCTATCGCCCCCTATGTGGTCTGTGGTCGTGGTCGTCGGTTTCTTCGTCATCGTCGAGTTGATCGTTCAGTCCGGAGCTGTGAGCTCGTTCAAACTCGTACCCGTCAGCACGATGGCAACAACTGCGTTCGATCTGCTCGGCGATTCAGCGTTTCTGGTCAACGACCTACTGCGCTCGGTGATCATCATTGTGGTGAGTTTTGTGGCCGCATCGGTTCTAGGAGTCCTTGTCGCGTACGCGATGTGGCGCTGGGGCGCCTGCAGGCGATCACTGTCGCCGTACCTCAACGTGTTTTATGCGGTGCCGACGTTCGCGATGTACCCGATCATGGTCGTGCTGTTTGGGACCGGGAGCCTGCCGATCATCGCGCTGACGACGGCGTTCGGCGTGGTGGTGGTGATCCTCAACTCGCTCAACGGTTTCAACGCCGTACCCGAAGTCGTACGCAAGTTGGCGAGCACCCTCGGAATGGGTCGAACTCAGTACTTCAAGAAGATCCTGCTTCCAGCGGCGATGCCAGATATCGCGGCCGGATTGAAGCTATGTATGGCCTACTCGGTGATTGCAGCACTTGCGATGGAGTTCATCCTTTCGACGCAAGGTTTAGGGCACTTCATCTCATATTCGTATGACAGCTTCGCGACCAAGGATATGTACGGCGCCGTCCTGATCGTCGCGATGCTCGCGCTTGTGGCCAACATCGGACTCACCCGATTGCTGTCCAAGCTCGATTGGCGGCGCCGATGAGTGCGTCGGCGCGCAGGCGCGGGATTGTCGAGCCAGTGGCGCTTGCAATTGGGCTGATTGCTATCTGGTGGATCACGGCGACAATACTTCAGTCGCGGGTATTTCCCAATCCGCTGGAATCGATTCAGAAGCTCGGCGAGGACTTGTCGAGGTCGAGCTTCATCGGCAGTATTGGTGCCACCGTTCAGATGCTGGCACTGAGCTTCGTTACCTGTGTCGTAGTAGGCACCGTCCTCGGCATCGGGCTTGGCCTGAGCCAGTTTTGGACACAAGCGCTGTTGCCCGTGTGTTACGCCGCGAATAGTGTCCCGAAGATTGTGCTGTACCCGATCTTCCTCCTTCTTCTGGGGATCGGGGACCTGAGCCGATTCGCATTTGCCTTCATGTCAGGCTTCTTGCCGATGTTTCTGCTGATGGTAGAGGGGACGATCTCTGTATCGGTATTGCACCTGAAACTAGGTGCGAGCCTGCGTATGACCTTCCCAAACCTGTTTCGGCGGATTTTGCTACCGACGCTCGTGCCGACGATCGTCACCGGAATGCGGATCTCCTTCGGACTCGCGTTTCTCGGGCTGCTGTTGGCCGAGATGTTCTCGGGCGCATCTGGTCTCGGCTTCGAGCTTCTACGCAATGTCACCCAGGTGCGGATGGCAAACATCATGGGGGAAGTCATCCTGATTGCTGTTATCGCGCTGATCCCGACGCTGTTGATCACGTGGGCGGAGCGGAAGGTGCACTCGCGGTTCGGTATCGACTAATGGCAGGACCTATTCGATAGGGAGGCGAGAGCGATGGACCGAAGTCCCGGACGATTGCTGCGCGAATTTCTCGGCAGGGCAGAACCATTACTGCTTCCCGGCGTCGTAAGCCCGCTCTTTGCGCGGCTCGCTTACGACGCGGGCTTCGAGGCGTTGTACGCGACCGGCGCCGGAATCAGCAATATGACTCTCGGGCTACCGGATCTGGGGCTCATGGGTATGAGCGAGCTCGCCGCTGTGAGCGGCCGGATTGCCGAAGCCACGCCGTTGCCGGTGCTCGCTGATATCGACACTGGATACGGCAATGCGCTCAACGTGACTCGCACCGTCCGCGAGTTCGAGAATCACGGCGTCGCCGGCGTACAAATCGAAGACCAGGTCAATCCCAAGCGGTGTGGACATTTCGACGATAAGGCGATCGTCTCGCGTCAGGAGATGCTGGAACGTGTCTTCGCCGCTGTCGAGGCCCGCCGCGATCCTGACCTGGTGATCGTGGCTCGCACCGATGCGATTGCAGTGGAAGGCATCTCGTCCGCGATACTTCGCGCAAACGATTACGCGGCGGCCGGCGCCGATCTGGTCTTCGTCGAAGCTCCGACCTCCTCAGAAGAGCTGCGGGCGATCGCCGACGGCGTCGCCGCTCCACTCATGATCAACATGGTCGAGGGTGGTCGTACGCCGGTGCTGGCGCCCGATGAGCTCGCGAGCATGGGCTTCGCGGTCATCCTGTATGCCAATAGTGTGCTACGTATGGCGATGGCTGGTGCTAACACCGCCTTGCGTGTTCTCAAGGCCAGCGGAGGCACGGTGGATCTCCTCGATCAGATGGTGACATGGCCGGAGCGCCAGGCGGCTGTCCGCCTTGATGAGTGGCTCAGTGTGGACGCGCGTGTCGCCTCCCTAGCCGCCCGGTTGCACGATGCGCGTGGTGATTAGCCACAAGAAACATGGCCATGCTCTGCTACATTTCTGCCAATCGACGGTGGGAGTGACAATGGACCACGGGACTGGGCACTGGCCCACGATCCACGCGCTACGTAATGGCAACCAAACTGCGTTTATCAACGCCGAGACCGGGGCGGCAACGACGTTTCGGGAACTCGAAGACAGGACCAATGCGCTGGCCGCGGCGCTGCGGGATATCGGAGTCGCGAAAGGCGACCGCGTAGCACTTGTGACCCTCAATGGCGTCCCAATGCTCGAAATCCTGTTTGCGATATGGAAACTGGGTGCGATCGGCGTACCGATCAACTGGCGCCTGAGTGCATCTGAGATCAACTACATTCTCGACGACTGCGGCGCGAAACTGATCTTCCACTCGCCCGGCTTCGCTGGCACCGTACGAGAGGCCGCCGGTGAGGACGGACGGCTGATCGAGGTGCCCGACAACGAGCGGTTGCAAAACGGACGGACCAGCACCTACGAGACGCTGATCGCCGAGGGGGACTCCTCACGTGCGGTGGCTGATGTCGAACTGGACGACATCTGCACGATCATGTACACGTCGGGCACGACAGGATTTCCCAAGGGCGCCATGCTGACGCACGGCAACTTTCTCTGGAACGCGGTGCACAACGCAAACCTGGACGACGGAATCGGGCGTGCCGATATCTCGATCGCGGCTGCACCGATGTTCCATATCGGGGCACTCGGTATCCACACGACCGCACTTCTCTACGTCGGGGGCACGACCGTCGTGATGGAAACATTCGACCCGGTGGAGTGGATCAAGGCGGTGGCGCGTCATCACGTAACCGTGACCTTCGCAGTACCGGCGATGTGGGCGGCCATCGCGAAAGCCGCAGGGGAGATCGACTATGACTTCAGCTCGTTGAGGTTCAACCTCTCCGGGGGCGCGCCAACACCGTTGGTCGTCATCGAGGAGCTCGGGCGACTCGGCGCAGAGCTAAGCGAGGGCTTCGGCCTGACCGAGACGTCACCCATTGCGTCGTATCTGGATAAGGCCGACATTGTCGAGCACCTCGGCTCTATTGGCCGCCCCGTCCACCATGTCGACACTCGCATCGTCGATGAGGCTGACAACGACGTGCCGACGGGAGTCGTCGGCGAAATGGTTTTCCGCGGACCGACGATCTTCGCCGGTTACTGGAACAAGCCGATCGAAACAGCGGCGGCCATGCGTGGCGGCTGGTTCCATACAGGAGACCTCGCGCGGTCCGACGAGGGCGAGTATCTCTACATTGTCGACCGCAAGAAGGACATGGTTATTACGGGCGGCGAGAATGTCTATCCGGTCGAGGTCGAGCAGGCGTTGCACCGTCACGAGGCAATCGCTGATGTTGCCGTCGTCGGGGTACCGGACGAGAAATGGGGCGAGAGCGTAGCAGCGGTCGTTGTCTTGCAGCCGAATGCGCGGGCCACCGGCGATGAGATCATCGCGTGGGCGCGGCAACGGATTGCGCATTTCAAATGCCCTCGCTCGGTGCTGTTTGTCGATGAGCTGCCCCGCACCGCCACCGGGAAAATCCTCAAACGCCAACTGCGTGAGCTGTACGTCGGCGATAGCGCTCAGTAGCGGCTGGGAGCGAACCACCGCCGTGCATCAGGAGAGAGTGAGGTCGTCGCCGAAGTACGGCGAGATAATGCCCCTCATGCGCATGATGTCGGCTTCGTCGTCGGTCTTCGGGGTGGGTGGTGGCCTGTTGCCGGGATCGCGGAGCCATTCCCACAACAGCCGGGCATCGAAGGCGCCGTTCGTGGCTGAACGGCCGTGCTCATTGGTGTAGTAGTTGCGCGCACGGCGGTCGAGGTAGGCCTTGGTCGCGGCGGCCTCGTCGAGAGCGTCGTTGTATTTCCAGTAAGCATCGGTCGTGACCTCGACAGTGTGCTTGTCGCTGGTGACGAGCGCTTCGATGCACTTCAACGCGAACCTGGTGACGAGTTCCTCGAGGTGGATCGCGGCGAATCCGACGTTGGCGTTGGTGTTAGGGCCGTAGAGCATGAAGAAGTTGGGGAACCCGGGCATCAGGTTCCCGAGGTAGGCCCGCGCGCCGTCCTTCTGCCACAGGTCTTCGACCGCTGCGCCGTCCCGGCCGCGGATGTCCATCGGCCACAAGAAGTCGTTCGCGCGGAACCCGGTCGCCAGGACGATCACGTCGACGGGGTATTCGGTGCCGTCGTCCAGGACGATCGCGTCTTCGGTGACGTGCCCGACGCCCTCGGGGACCAGCGTGACGTTGTCGCGCTGGATCGCGTCATAAATGCTGTAGTCCCGGTCGACCAGGACTGGCCGGGCCGACATCGGTGGCGCGTCGGGCAGCATGACTTCCATGAGGTCGGGGCGGTCGGCGAACTTCGAGCGCATGAATGCGAGGCGCTGGTCGCGCAGTTCCTTGTTCGCGGCACTGACCGCGTGCGGATCGTTGAACGCGGGGTCGATCTCGTTCGCCGGTGCAGTGGCGCTGGGGCGCAGCGCCCACGAGTAGGCGAAGCGGACGAAGTTCGCGAAGTAGGGGAAGTTGCGGTCCAGCCAGTTCACCTGGGCAGGGTAGGGGCTGAGGTAGCCGGGCGTGTCGTAGACCCAGTTGGGGGTGCGCTGGAACAAGTACACGTGCTCGACGTCGTGATTTTTCGCGAGTTCGGGGACGAGTTGGTAGCCGGTGCAGCCGCTGCCGATGACCGCGACCCGTTTACCGGTCACATCCAGCGATGCGGGCCAGCGGGCGGTGTGGAAGTACTGACCGCGGAAGCGCTCGATGCCGTCGAGGTGCGGAACGTTGGGTCGAGAGAGGAGCCCGACCGCGGTGATGATCGCGTTCGCCGACAACGTGTGTTCACCGTCCGGGCCGGCGGCGGTCACGGTCCACATGCTCGCCGGCTCGTCCCAGACGACCGAGCTGACCTCGGTATCGAAGGTGATGTGCTTGCGCAGGTCGAAATGGTCCGCGATCCAGTTGACGTATTTCTCGTTCTCGGCTTGTTCGCAGTACGGCGAGGGGTAGGTGAAGTCGGCGCCGAAGACGTGCGTGTAGATCCGGCTCGGCGTGTCCACTCGGGCGCCGGGGTACCGGTTTTCGTACCAGGTGCCACCGACCTCGTCATTCTTCTCTAGCACGGTGAACGGTATCCCAGCCTCGCTGAGGTGGACCGCGGCGTTCAGCCCGCCCATACCCGCGCCGATCACGATCACCGAAAAGTCCTGCAGCTGTTCGGGCGTCGGAGGGTGAGTCCACGCAAGACCCCGCGCGAACGGGTCGATGCCAAGCTGCTCGGTCCACAACTCCAGTTCAGCGGCCGGGACCTCGGAACCGACGATCAGGCTCAGGCTGCGCCGTAGTCGCTGCATCGGGCCGAACGGGACCTCGTGCTGCCCGGTATCGCGGCACGACTTGAGGAACGCCGCCGCCTTGTCCCGGATCATCGCCACGTCCGAGTCCTCGGCGATGACCTGTTTCGACCGGTACCCCGACACCACGGTCTCGACCTGCACGCCTGAGGCCAGGCTCTCATCACCAGTCAACTGATACACCAAACCGCGCAACACCAGCGGATCGGCGTGCTGGACAGCGTCGTCGATCGTCTCGTCACTGGCGACAAGTAGCTCATCGTGCATCGTGGTCATCCTTCACGCCCTTCTGGAGAACCTATCGCGATCACGTGCCCGTCGAATCGGTTCAGAACTGGATCAGACACTCAATAGTCGCCGCCCGGGTTTCGCCGGCGCGACTTAACGACCGAACGGGCCTTCTTGCCTGCGAGCCGACGTTCAACCGAACCGCGCGTTGGCTTCGTCGAACGCCGCCGCGGGGGAGCCGGCGCGAGCGCGTCGCGGATGAGACTTGCCAACCGCCGACGAGCGGCCTCCCGATTGCGTAACTGAGCCCGATACTCAGAGGCTGCGATGACCACCGCATCGCCCACAAGACGGGATTCGAGCCGTCCGAGTAACCGTAGTCGGAGGTGGTCGCCGAGAGCCGAGCACGCGGCCGACCGGTCCGGGCTCCAGGTCAATTCGACCCTGCTGTCGGCCGTATTCACGCCTTGACCGCCCGGACCCGAGGACCGTGAGAACCGCCAGTTCAGCTCTGCGGCGGGAATAGTAAGAGCGTCGTTGACAAATAATGGTCCGTCGACGCGGCTCGGCGGCGAGGTGGTCATGGACTAGTGCTTGGTTCGGCGGCTTCCACCGTGCCAGTCTTCCTTCTTGCCGGTCGCATCAGGCGCGACGCCGAAAGCGCGTAGCTGCGGGCGTTCGCGCAGGCTGCGCTTGAGCTCGGCGAAACCGGGGAAACTCGCCAGGCCGACGACGTGGTCCCACAGCCGCACTGCGTCCTCGTCGTTCGGCAACTGGCTGATCACCGGGCCGAAGAACGCCGTACCGTTTGGCGGTTCGAAGTGGATGATCGGCGTACCGACATCCTTACCTGTGAGGGCAAGCGCCTCATCGCTCTCGGTCTGGATCAATGCGTCGTACGACTCATCGTCCAACGCATCGGCCAATGTCGCCGGTAGTCCGACCTCGGTGAGGATCGGTTCGACAAAGGCCCTCGTGCCGCGGGTGTCGCTGGTGGGATCGGCACTCTTTTTTGGTGCATCGGAATCGAAGATGTGGGCGCCATACCCGGCGTACAGGGCGGCGACGGCGTCGCGGCCGTGATCTGCACGTGCCTTAGCGGCAACCCGCAATAGGCGTAAGCCGGCCGTATGCCCGGCCTCGTAGCGCGGCGGAAACTGCGCGTCGTAGTCGACGTGTGAGTTGATCTTGCGCAACGAGATGAATCGCCAGTCGACGCTGTAGTCGCGCTGCGCACTGACCGTGCGGACCCACTTGCTTGTCATCCAGGCGAACGGGCACACAGGATCGAAATAGAAATTGATGTCGGCATCACTCATGACTCCACCGTAGCGCGCGGACCAGGTGCGGGCATCTGATGTCGGCTCCTTGACCTGAATCACACATGATGCTCTACTAACACCGCTTGCGGGGGTCCACGTCGACTGTTAGGTGAGCATGGATTCCCAGACAATCATCTTGCTGGTAGCGATTCTGTATTTGTTGGTCATGGTCGGTATCGGCATCTGGGCCAACACGAAGATGAAGTCGTCGAAGGACTTCCTCGTCGCCGGCCAGTCACTTGGCTTCTTCGTGATGGCGATCGCGTCGTTCTCCTCGATCCAGAGTGGCTGGGGGATGGTCGGCTCGACCGGCACGGTGTCGGCCTGGGGTGTCGGTGCGGTCATCAGCGCCACCGTCGTGCCTATTGGCTTCGCGCTTGCCTGGTTTCTGCTCGGCAGCCGTCTGCGACGGATCTCGCAAAAGCACGAGGTCTACAGCATCCCTGACATCATGCGGGTGCGGTATCAGAGTCGTGGCGCCCACATATGGATGTCAATCGCGATGATTCTTGGCGCGATCGGTTATATGACAGCGCAAATCGTTGCCGCCGGCGTCATCACCAGCCTCCTGCTCGGAGTGCCCTTCATGACCGCGACCTGGATCGGCGGCCTCATCGTCGCGGCGTACACGATGGCCGGCGGAATGCTAGCGGCCGTCTGGACCGACCTTATCCAGGGCCTGATCATGATCGGGATGTCATTGCTGATCTTCATCCTCGCGCTTGTGAGCGGCGGAGGATGGACCAACGTCATGTCGACCCTGTCCGGCGAGAGCCTGCGCTTTGTCGCGCTGGACGGCGTGCAACCGGTCGTCTGGATCGTGGCCAACGCGATCATGCTGTTCCTCGGAATGGTTGCTCAGCCGCAGTTGATTCACAAGTTTCTGATGCTCAAGTCAACGAAGGAACTCAAATGGGGCGCCACGGTAGCCGCTATCGGCTACGCCACGACGACATTGTTCTCCCTGGGCGTTGGTATTGGCATGCGGTCGGCGATTATCGAAGGCAAGGTCGCAGCGCCGGACAACCTCGACGACACGGCGACTAGCTTCCTCTCGCATTTCACTAATCCGGTCATCGCCGGGCTCGCGCTTGTCGCGCTCCTGGCGGCGATCATGTCGAGCGCGAGCAGCTTCATCACCATTGGCGCCGCCGCGCTGACCCGAGACTTGATGTCCGCGCTGCGGATCACGGTACGGCGCGACCTACTGTGGAACCGGCTAGCCAGCCTCGTCATCGTGTTAGCCGCACTGGTCATCGGGCTCTACCTCGACCAGATCATTTATCTGCTTGGCTCGATCGGCTGGGCAGCGTTCGCGGCGGCGATCTTCGGCCCCGTCGTACTTGGCATCTACTGGCGTCGTGGGACTGGGATTGCCGCGATGGTCTCGATCATCGCCGGCCTCGTGCTCAATGTCGGGATGACGCTGCTGACCTCCCAGGAGCTCGTCGTGCCGCCAAAACAGTTCTTCGCAGCGCCGCTGATCATTATTGCCGGGATCGTCATCTTCGTTGTGTTGTCCTACTTGACGAATTCCGCAAAGGACCGGGAGATGTTCGACGACCTGTATCCATCGGACTTGGATGTCGTACCGGCGGCGATCGAGGTCGACGCGGGCGCAGAGCCCGAACCCAACTATTCCTACTCCGAAGAGGGGGTGCGGTAATGGATGCCCAAGCCCGCGGTCAGAGCAGGGTCGACCGGATTGTTTTGACGTTCACGACGTTGCTCGTTCTCACGATGATTGGCATGTTCGCCAACAACGCGGCATTGATCATGCTGCCGATTCCGTTGATCATTGCCGTCATGATGCTGCTGGCAACTCTGGGGCCTAATAACACCTGGCCAACCCGCAGCGTGATCGTCGTGTTGGGGGCGTACAGCGCGATCTCCCTGGCTGTGTGGCTCGTCGCGTGGCTCGCGCTCGGCAACCCCGCCATTACGATCGCCGGACTGCCTACGAGCATGGGTGTGTTGGTGCTTGTTGGCTGGCCTTTCTACTCGATCGCAAGCGGATTGCTCTACGCGTTTTGCGCGGACCGCTCCGGCCCGAGTGGCGGCCGCCGTAGCTCGGTTCCACCCAACTAAAAAGAACCCCTGACCCGCAATTACAGCTGCAGGTCAGGGGTTCGAAAGTGTCCAGAGGGGGACTTGAACCCCCACGTCCTATCAAGGACACTAGCACCTCAAGCTAGCGCGTCTGCCATTCCGCCACCTGGACAAGGTGCGTCGGAAACAATACCCAATCCGACGCAGCGGCTTGCAGCCGCCCCTCCTTTAGAAGGAGCGCTGCGGCCGGCGGCCATAACTACGACCGCGGCCTCCCTTGAAATCGCCGCCCTTGAAGTCACGCCGCGGACGACGATTGCGTACCGGCGCCGGCGCGCGGTACTCCTCAACTGGGACACCGCTGGGCTTAGTGCCACCGGTAATGCTCTCGAGCGGCGCATCGCCGGGCTCGACGTAAACGCCGCGGACCTTCAGGCCGGCCAGCCGTGTGGTGCGCTCAACGCCGCCCCGCTCCCGTGGCATCGCCAAGGTGACAACGCTGCCCGAGCCACCCGCGCGCGCAGTACGACCGGCGCGGTGCAGGTAGGTCTTGTGGTCGGTGGGCGGATCGGCCTGTACGACGAGCTCAACGTCGTCGATGTGAATGCCGCGGGCGGCGACATCGGTCGCGACCAGCACCGGCACGTGGCCCTCACGGAACGCCGAGAGAGTCCGGGTGCGGGCACCCTGGTTGAGCCCACCGTGCAGCGCTGCAGCGCCGACACCGGCCTCACGAAGCTTCTCTGCGACGCGGTCCGCGCCGAGCTTGGTCCGCACGAAGATGATCGTCCGGCCTTCGCGAGATGCGAGCTCGGCGGTGACCTCGGCCTTGCGGCCGGGATGCACGACGAACACGTGATGTTCCATAGAGTCGATCGACGCGGTGACGTCGGCCGTCGAGTGACGCACGGGGTTGGTCAGGAATTTCCTGACCAACTTGTCGACGTCGCCGTCGAGCGTCGCGGAGAAGAGCATCCGCTGGCTGTGCGCCGGAGTCTCGTCGAGGATACGAGTTACCTCGGGCAAGAAGCCCATGTCGCACATCTGGTCGGCCTCGTCGAGGACCGAGATGCGCACGTCGCTCAGATCCGCAGCGCCACGCTCAATGAGGTCGATCAATCGACCTGGCGTGGAGATGAGTACGTCGACACCGCTCTCGAGCGCCATGAGCTGCTTCTTGTACGGCATGCCGCCAGCTATCAGCACCATTCGAAGTCCGAGGGACTTGCCGAGTGGGGCCAGGGCCTCCATTACCTGCATCGCGAGTTCGCGAGTAGGCACCAGCACCATCGCGTGCGGGCGGTTCGGCTCCCGCTTGACGTCGGCGAGCGTGGCGATCAACGGTAGACCGAACGCGAGCGTCTTGCCGGAGCCGGTCGCCGCGCGGGCCAGCACGTCGGCGCCGGTCAGCGCCGTCGGAATTGCTTCGCCTTGGATTGCGAATGGCGCGGAGATGCCGGCCGCGGCGAGCGCGGCGACGAGCTGGTCAGGCAGGCCCATAGCTGTGAAGCCGTTGTCCTCGCCAACCTCAACCGCAGCCTTGCCCGCGATCGGGGTCAGCTCGTCGATGCCCTCTTCGTACTTGTCCGCGAACCGGTCCCGGGAGGGACGGTCGAACGAGCGCGCTGGGCGGTCGTTGAAGTTCCGGGCGGGGCGGTCATTGTTGTACGAGCGTGCGGGACGGTCGTTGTTGTACGAGCGTGCGGGACGGTCGTTGTTGTACGAGCGGGCCGGGCGGTCGTCACGACGGTCGAACGAGCGAGCCGGCCGGTCGTCGCGGCGTTGGTAACTGCCGCGGTCATCGCGACGGTCGAACGAGCGCGCTGGGCGGTCGTCGTTGTTGTTGTAAGACCGTGCGGGACGGTCGTTGTTGTACGAGCGTGCGGGACGGTCGTTGTTGTACGAGCGGGCCGGGCGGTCGTCGCGGCGTTGGTAACTGCCGCGGTCATCGCGACGGTCGAACGAGCGCGCTGGGCGGTCGTCGTTGTTGTTGTTGTTGTACGAGCGTGCGGGACGGTCGTTGTTGTACGAGCGGGCCGGGCGGTCGTCGCGGCGGTCGAACGAGCGAGCCGGACGGTCATTGTTGAAGGTGCGTGGTTTGCGATCGCCGGCGGCGCCACGTTCGGACGCAGGAGTGAACTCGTCCGGCCTGCGAGTGCCCTTGCGATGCGCCTTCTTGGGCGCTCCGGTAGGGGCGGTACGAGAGGGCGGGCCGCTCTTGTTTGCGCCAAAGGCTTTCTTCTTGCCTTTGTGGCGCGGCTTCACGCCGGTTTTGGACGGCGCAAGGCCAGGCGTTTTTGGTGCGTAAGACACGGTGGTTCCATTCAGTTGTGGCACAACGGAACGCACAAGGATGCCCGTGAATGAGATAAGAAGGGGCTAGATAGAGTGCGGGTTGCGCTCGCGTACACCGATAAGCGGTCGCTTTCGATGCTTGGCCGAGCGCTTCTACTTCAAGAGACGAGTTAGTCAGGCTCGTCAAAATATTCACCTGCGCACATGCCGATGCCAATACGTTATCAGGCGGGAGCCAGCGACGGGGGATTCGTGACGCGACTCTCCGTACGCCGAGGTCGATGCGGTAGGAATAGAGACGTGACTGACTCAATTAGTAGCCCAGCAAGCGACAGCGACCCCCGCGGACTCGCCGCCCCAGGCGCACTCGACGAGGTAGTCCAACTGTGTTCGGAGCTGATCGCGATCGACTCCACCAATACCGGAGACCCGGAAACGCTTGTCGGAGAACGAGAAGCCGCGGCGTACGTCGTTGCCAAACTCGCCGAGGTTGGAATCGAGTCGACGACTCTCGAGTCCGCCGAGACGCGGGCCAGTGTCATCATCAAGATCAAAGGCGAAGACTCGACCCGACCGGGACTGCTCGTGCACGGGCATCTTGACGTCGTACCGGCCGATGCCTCGGAGTGGTCGGTCGACCCCTACGGCGGAATCGTGAAGGACGGATATGTCTGGGGCCGCGGCGCCGTGGACATGAAGGACATGGACGCGATGATGCTGGCCGTCGTCCGGCGGTGGACACGAGATGGCATCAAACCACCGCGGGACATGGTTTTCGCGTGGGTCGCGGACGAGGAACACGGCGGTAAGTTCGGCGCGCACTGGCTCGTCGATGAGCATCCGGAACTGTTCGACGGTTGCTCGGAGGCGGTCGGTGAAGTTGGCGGCTTCAGCTACTCGATTTCTGAAGAAGTGCGCGTGTACCCGATTATGACGGGGGAGAAGAGCATCGCCTGGATGCGAATCACCGCGAAGGGAGCGCCGGGGCACGGCTCGATGCTGCACGACAACAACGCCATCACCAAGCTGTCCGAGGCGGTTGCCCGGATCGGCCGCCACGAGTTCCCGGTCGCGTGGACAGACACGATCCGTGCATTTCTGACGGGGCTGGGCGGCCTGATGGACACCGACCTGATGCACGTCGACCCGCAAGTGGTCGTCGACAAACTCGGTCCGCTGGGTCGCATCGTGGGCGCGACGATGCGCAACACGGCCAACCCGACAATGCTGGATGCCGGTTATAAGGCCAATGTGATTCCAGGGTCCGCGAGCGCCGTCATCGACTGCCGGATCATTCCTGGTCAGGAGGCTGAGTTCGAGCGTCAGATAGACGAGCTCCTCGGCCCGGACGTCGAACGAGAATGGATCATCACCGACCGTGCGCTGGAGGTGCCATTCGAAGGCGACCTCGTGGCCTCGATGACCGCCGCGCTCGCCGCCGAAGACTCTGGCAGCCATACGCTGCCGTACTTGATGTCCGGTGGCACGGACGCGAAGTCATTCGCAACGCTAGGAATGACCTGCTACGGGTTCTCACCACTGCGGCTGCCACCTGATCTCGACTTTGCATCACTGTTTCACGGTATCGACGAGCGAGTACCTGTCGACGCGCTGCAGTTCGGCGCACGTGTACTCGACCGTTTCCTGCTATCTGCATAGGAGTTCAACTCTTGACTTCCACCGAACCCGGCGTCATGAACCTCAACGGCAAGGTCGCATTTGTCACCGGTGGCGCCGGCGGCTTCGGCCGCGCCATCACCCAGATCTTGCTCGAGAACGGCGCCCAGGTCGCGTTGTGCGACATTGACGAGGATCGCACCCAGGCCGCGGCTAAAGAGCTCGGTGCCGTCGGGTTCACGCTCGACGTCAGCGACTTCGAGGCCAACCACAAGGTGGTCGCAGATATCGAGGCGCATTTCGGTGGTCTCGATATTGCCTTCTTGAATGCCGGAATCAGTGGCGGGTTGCGTGGCGCGGACGCACTTGACTTGGACGGCTATCGACGGATTATGGGCATCAACCTCGACGGCGTCGTATACGGCACGGACGCGGTCCTGCCGGCGCTGCGCAAACGTGGGGGCGGTTGCATTGTCGCGACGGCATCGATGGCCGGACTCGTTGCGCCTCCCGGTAACCCGTTCTACGCGCTCACCAAGGCTGCCGTCATCGGCTACGTGCGCTCGCTCGGAGTGGAGCTCGCGCACGACGGGATCCGCATGCACGCGCTGTGCCCAGGATTCGCCGACACGCCAATCATCAACCGGATGCGCGACAACTTCGAGAAAGCAAACTTCCCGATTATTGAGCCGCGCACGGTGGCCGAGACGTTCATCGAGGCAGTGAAGTCGCCGGACAGCGGTCTTGCTTGGCTTATCCAGGCCGGCGTCGAACCCGCGCCGTTCAAGTTTCGCGGCGTACCTGCCGCCAGGCACGCCGACGGCACGCGGGCCGGTGTGCCGACATCGGTCAATCCAGATGCTCAGAAACCAAATTCAGGAGGCAATAAATGAAAGCTTGGCTGGTATCCGAACTCGGTGACCCGCAGGACGTCTTGAAATGGACGGACGTGCCGGATGTGCAGCCGGGATCTGGTCAGGTCAAGGTCAAGGTTGAGGCCGCGGCGCTTAACTTCCCGGATATCCTGCTGTGCCAGGGGAAGTATCAGATCACGCCGACCCTGCCGTTCACGCCCGGTGTTGAGGTGTCTGGCGAGGTCGTGGAGGTTGGTGAGGGCGTCAGCACCATCAAGGTCGGTGACAAGGTCTTCGGTGGTCCGCAGAGTGCCTCTGGCGCCGGCGGCGGCTACGCCGAATACGCGCTGATGAGCGCCGCGGATATCCTCACCGCGCCACCCGGTATGCCAGCCGAGGAGGCCGCCGGCTACCTGCTGACGTATCAGACGAGCTGGGTCGCTTTGCATACCCGCGGGCAGATCAAGGCCGGCGACGTCGTGCTGGTGCATGCAGGGGCCGGCGGTGTCGGGTCATCTGCGATCCAGATCGCCAAGGCCGCGGGCGCGACGGTGATCGCGACCGCGGGCGGTCCAGCCAAGAAGCAGGTCTGCCTCGATCTGGGCGCCGACCACGCGATTGACTACAACAGCGAGGACTTCGCCACCGTGGTCAAGGAAATCACCAACGGGCGTGGCGCCGACATCGTTTACGACCCGGTCGGTGGCGACGTATTCGACAAGTCCACAAAGTGCATCGCATTCGAAGGTCGGATCCTGATCATCGGATTCACCTCGGGGCGAATGGCCGAATCGAAGACAAACCATGTGCTGGTGAAGAACTACAGCGTCGTCGGCGTGCACTGGGGTTATTACCGGAAAATGCGTCCCGAGGTCATCCCGGAGGCAGACAAGGCACTTGCCAAGCTGTACGCCGAGGGCAAGATCAAGCCGCATATCTCCAAGATCTACTCGTTCGCGGAACTGCCCGAAGCACTCGTAGCACTCGGTTCGCGCAAAACCACTGGCAAGGTCGTCGTCGTTCCGTAGTCAACTGTGCCGGACCGGCGACCGCTCACAAGATGGGGCGGGGAAGATGCTCGTGGCGCCGACGCCGGCGCATCACGACCTTCCTCGTCCCATCGGTGTATTTGAGTACTCGAGCGAGTTCCCAACCCCCGACTCCGGCCTGCGCCGCAAGCATCTGCGCGGCAAGCCAGATCCCAGTGTGTGGACCGATGCGCACCGGCGCGTACTCCCAGTCGCTCTCGTTACGCGTGACGGCGCCCGAGTGGACTGCCTCACGCTTCGAATTCGCCATTACGACATTTTGCACCAGATCGGCGACTAACGCGCGCACCGGTTCGCCGCGTCCTGACCTGATCTGTCCTGAGCGCCAACCGACGCGCTAAGAACAAGCAGGCATTAACTCGCGAAGACGCTCGGCAAGAGTGGTACGACGAGGCCGTAGGGCGCGCTCGCGGACGGCATATGCCAGTGCCGGACCGGGAGTGCGAACGATGCTGAGGTGTTTCTGCGCGCGGGTGAACGCGGTGTAAATCAGCGATCTGCTCATCAGCCGCCCGGCTTCTGGCGGTGCGACTACGACGACGGCCTGCCATTCCGACCCCTGTGCCCGGTGCACCGTGATCGCCCAGCCGTGCACGAGGTCGCGTAGCGCCTTGCCGGCGACATCTGCTGTGCCGGACGCGAACTGAACTGTCACTCCCTTGTCAGAGAGCCGTGTGATGACGCCGACTTCGCCGTTGGCGTAGCCGGTCGGGCTGGCGTCAAGGTAGTTTGCCGTCGCGATGACACGATCGCCCACATCGAAGCCGGACACCGCGCCAGGGCCGGGGTTGAGTTTCTGCTTGAGGGCGTAGTTGAGCTCCTTGGTTCCGGCGGCACCGCGATGCACCGGTGTGACGACCTGGATCTCGGAGGTTTCAATTCCGAGCGCGCGGGGGATCGAGTCGGTCACCAATTGGACCGTGCGATGCGCGGCCTGTCCCGAACCGTTGGTGGCGACGATGACTACTTCCTTGGACTCGTCCATCTCAACTGGCGGCAGGTCACCTTTGCGTACGGCGGCGGCGAGCTTGGCGATTTGACCACCGGCCGCCTGCCGATACAGCGTCTCGAGGTAGGTCACCGGTACGGCGTCGGAATCGATCAGGTCGGCGAGCACCCTGCCGGGTCCGATAGAAGGCAGTTGCGCCTCGTCCCCGACGATCATCAGATGTGTGCCGTCCTCGCACGCCGCGAGGAGCGCCGCGGCAAGCCGGACGTCGACCATTGATGCCTCGTCAATGACGACGACGTCGGCCTCGATCGGCTCGTCACGGCCGCGCAGGAAACCGCCCTCTTTTCCTTGTGCACCAAGCAATCGATGGATCGTCATTGCTTCCATACCGGTGAGCTCGGCGAGCCGCTTAGCCGCTCGGCCCGTGGGCGCCGCCAGGACTATGTGTTGTGAATGCTTTTCGGCGAGCTCGACGACTGTGCCGACGGTGCGTGACTTTCCGGTGCCAGGGCCACCGGTCAGGATCGACACACCCTCGGTGCGGGCTAGCTCGACCGCCCGGCTTTGCGCACTGTCGAGGCCCTTGCTCACCTTCTTCAACGACGCGGCGGTACCCCACTTACGCGACGACTTCGTGAGCCGCGCGATATCCCGCGCGATCGACTTTTCGTCGTCGGCGAGGACGCGAAGCGATAAGGCGTCGTAGCCGTCGAACTGCCGGTGTACGACGAGCCCTTGGTCGATACTCGCTTGACAGGCGGTGTCGGCATCGGGAATTCCCCAGGTGCGCAGTGAGTCCCGCACGTCCTCCAGCGGTGTGATGGTGTGGCCGTTGTTGTTGTCCTCGCGTAGCGCCTCGCCGACAAGGGCGCGGGCCCGCCGAGGATCGTCGCGCTCGAAACCGCCAAACATTGCCCGGGCCACCGCGTCGGCCTGGCCGACATCGATCCCGCGTACGCCGACGATCCGCCACGGATCGTCTTCGAGGACGGTCGCTGCAGCATCACCGAGAGCGTCGATCAGTCCCGGCACGGCGTACGCCGAGATACCTGCAGGCACGATTACCTGTGCGAGGTCGTACTCGGGAGTGGCCGCTATCCAAGCTGAGATCAGCCGTTCGGCCCGGGAGGCGGCGACGCGCGGAATCCGCAGCAGGGCTTCCTTGGTGATCAGGCCCGGCCGCGTGATGCCCGCTGTCGGCACGTGCGTAAGGGCGCTCTTGCCGAGTCCGGACCACAGGCCCGCCTCGCAGAACGCGATGAAAACAGGATCAGCGTCGCTAGGCCAACGTGGAGGGGCCGGTTTGGCAGCCACGAACGACTAGCGGCGACGCTCGGGATAACCGAGCGAGGGCGCCGAGATTTCGTCGAGAACACCTTGAATTTCCGAAGGCAGCTCGAGATCGTCAATGTCCAACGACGCCTGCAGCTGGCCCGCGGTTCTGGCGCCGAGGATCGCGGCAGTCACTCCAGGCCGATCCCGTACCCATGCCAGTGCGACGGCGAGCGGCGAGACGCCGAGCCCGTCTGCGGCGGTGGCAACCGCTTCGACGATCCGCGAAGAGTCCGCACTCAGATACCGCTTGACGAACTCGCCCAAGTGCGGCGAGGCGCCGCGCGAGTCTGATGGCGTGCCGTGCCGATATTTCCCAGTCAGTACGCCGCGCCCGAGCGGGGACCAGGCGATGATCCCGACGCCGAGAGCACGTGCCGCGCCGACCACCTCACGTTCGACGCCCCGCTCGAGCAGCGAGTACTCCATCTGCGCCGCGACGATCGGGGCGGCAGGGTGCGTGACCGACTGCAGTGTGCCGGTCCGCGCCAACTGCCATCCGCTGTAGTTCGAGACACCGACGTACCGGGCGCGTCCCGTGCAGACCGCGGTGTCGAGCGCGGCAAGGGTCTCCTCCAGCGGCACGAGGGGATCCCACGCATGCAACTGCCACAGATCGACGTAGTCCGTGCCGAGCCGTTTCAGTGATGCATCCAGCGCGCTGAGCAAGTGTCCCCGGGAGGCACCGCGACCCATTGGGCCGGGTCCTGTACGGCCGACCGCCTTCGTCGCCACCACCATCTGGTCTCGGCGTACGACGGTGCGCAGCAATCGCCCGACGACCTTCTCGCTTTCGCCATCGACGTAGACATCGGCCGTGTCGAGGAAATTGCCCCCGGCCTCGACGTACGCCATCAGTTGAGCGGTCGCCTCATCGCGGTCGGTGTCTCGGCCCCACGTCATGGTGCCGAGACCGAGCCGTGAGACGACCAATCCGCTTCTGCCTGCTACGCGCTGTTCCACGCGCTCAAACCTACCCGTGTGGCCACCGCGTAGAGTTCAGGCACGCCATGTCCTGACGACGCCGCCAACGTTGTAATGCGGCCGCGTTCCCACCCTGTCGGAGGAAAAATGAAGCTTGGGATCAATCTCGGATATTGGGGAAAGGGCAACGACGCATCCAATGTGGATCTCGCCGTTGAGGCCGACCAGCTGGGCTACAACGTTGCCTGGGTAGCGGAGGCGTACGGCTCGGACGCGGTCTCCGTGCTGGCCTACGTCGCGGCCAAAACCAACCGCATCGATGTGGGTTCGGCGGTGATGCAGATCCCAGCCCGTACTCCGGCGATGACGGCGATGACAGCCGCGACGATCGACAGCCTCTCCGGCGGTCGGTTCCGGCTCGGACTCGGCCTGTCCGGACCGCAGGTGTCAGAGGGCTGGCACGGTGTCCGTTACGCGCATCCGTTAGGCCGGACCCGCGAGTACGTCGACATCGTCAAGCGGGCCTGGACGAGAGAGCGCCTGATGTACGACGGCAAGCACTTCCAGCTGCCGCTGCCGGACGGGGAGGGGAAGGCGCTCAAGCTCACGGTGCATCCGGTGCGTGCGCAGATCCCCATCTATCTCGCCTCGGTTGGCCCGAAAAACCTGGAACTGACCGGCGAGGTGGCCGACGGCTGGCTCGGGGTCTCCGCAGCCTATGACGACATGGGTGACTCACTAGACCACATCAAGGCGGGCCGCGAGAAGGCGGGTAAGAGTCTTGACGGGTTTGACTACGCGATCAGCTGCAGCACGGCCATCGGCGCCGACATCGAGTCGTTAGCCGATCGGATCCGCCCCCATCACGCCCTCTACATCGGCGGCATGGGCAGCCGCAAGACCAACTTCTACAACCGCAACGCAGTGCGGCTCGGCTACCAAGATGACGCTGAGCGAATCCAAGACCTCTACCTGGGTCGCAAGTATGATGAGGCAGCAGCCGCGGTGCCCACCGAGTTGGTTGACCGGACCGGGCTCATCGGTCCTGTGGACCGGGTAGCAGAGCGGTTGAGCATTCTTGCCGAGCAGGGCATCACGACGGTGAACTGCTCGGTTTACGGCGATGGCTCAAATGGAAGTGAGATCGAACAAGTGCGTCTACTGGCTGAAGCAGGTCGTAAGGCAGGAATCCTTTAGTGAATTTGCTCCAGGCAATCATCCTTGGAATTGTCGAAGGTCTCACTGAGTTTCTCCCCGTATCAAGCACCGGCCACCTCACGATCGCCTCGAAGATCATGGGTCTGAAGATTGACGATCCGTCGGTGACTGCGTTTACCGCGGTGATTCAGATCGGCGCCATCATCGCGGTTGTCATCTACTTCTGGAAGGACTTAGTCCGCCTGGTGACGGCGTGGTTCAAAGGGGTGTTCAACTCGGCCCACCGAGACAGCCCGGACTATAAGTTCGCATGGATTGTGATCTTTGGTTCAGTGCCGATCGGCATTGTCGGATTTGCGCTACGGCACGTGATTGAGGGGCCGCTGCGCAGTCTCTGGGTCGTCGCTATCGCGCTTATCGTGTGGTCGTTCGCGTTGCTGTTCGGCGACGCCGTCGGTCGTCAACGCCGGGTCGAGGAGGACATGACCTACCGAGACGGCATCGTCTTGGGTCTCGCCCAGTGTCTCGCGCTGATCCCGGGCGTGTCCCGTTCCGGTGCCACGATCAGCACCGGTTTGATCATCGGACTGGATCGGGTGACCGCGACCCGAATCTCGTTCTTGCTCGGGTTGCCGGCCCTTATTGGGGCAGGCCTGTTCACGCTGCCCGACGCGATTAAGCCGGGTGGTGTGGGTGTCGGCCCGACGCTGGTGGGCACCGTTGTCTCGTTCGTCGTGGCATACGCGTCGATCGCGTGGCTACTGAAGTTTGTCCAGTCCAACAAATTCACCGGATTCGTGCTCTACCGCATCCTTCTTGGGATCGTGGTCATTATCTTGCTGTCGACCGGCGTATTGGCGGCGACCTAACGATGACGACGCTATTCCTGCTGCGCCACGGACAGTCCAGCGCTAACTCGGGCGGCGTGCTAGCCGGCCGTACCCCCGGCGTACACCTCAACGAGACCGGCCATAAGCAGGCTGCCAGCGCCGCCGAGTCGCTCGCCAACGTCACCTTCGATGCGATGGTCTCCAGCCCGCTCGAACGTTGCCAGGAGACAATCGGATACGTCGCTGCCGGCCGTCGCCGCAAGGTGCGCACCGACGACGACCTCATCGAGTGTGGTTACGGGTCCTGGACCGGCAAGTCAATCGGCACCCTTGCCAAAGACCCCCTGTGGCAGGTCGTGCAAGCGCATCCGTCCGCCGTGCAGTTCCCGGGGCGTGGCGGCGAGTCGATGCTGGGGATGTCACAACGCGCCGTCGCGGCCGTGCGGCACTGGAACGCCAAGGTAGGGGACAATGGTGTCTGGTTGGCATGTAGCCACGGCGACGTCATCAAGGCGATCATCGCTGATGCGCTGGGACTACATCTCGATCAGTTCCAGCGGATCAACGTCGACCCCGCGTCGATCACGGTGATCCGCTACACGCCGTTACGGCCGTTCGTCATGCAACTGAATTCAACAGGTAGCCCCATGGAACGTTTCGTGCCACCGCCGCCCAAGAGCGGCCGGCGGAAGAAACCGAGCTCGGACGCCGTTGTAGGCGGAGGGGCCGGACGGGGCAAGGGAAGTCGATAACACAATGTCTCGCAAACTACACATTTTCGACCGCCCGCAACGGTTCGTGGCGGGGACCGTCGGCGAACCCGGCGACCGGGTTTTTTACTTGCAGGCCTCCGACGGCGGGCACACGGTGTCCGTGGCGTTGGAGAAGGAACAAGTGCGGATTCTCGCCGAACGTGTTGACGACGTCATCGACGAGGTGACCCGGCGCGGAGAGGTTCCGCCGATCGAGGCTCCCGCCGGTGATCTCGGCCCGCTGGAGATGCCGCTGCTCGAAGAGTTCCGGGTCGCCGCACTAGGTCTCGCATGGGACGACACGGACAATGTGCTCGTGATCGAGGCGGTTTCAGGCAGTTCGGGTGAGGTAGAGGAGTCCGGCATCTTCTCCGATGAGGACGATGCGCCCGACGCGATCCGGGTCAAGTTGGAAGCCGTGCAGGCCAAGGCATTCGCCAGCCGCGCGGCCGCGCTGGTGGAGTCCGGCAGGCCACCGTGCCCGCTCTGCTCGCAACCGCTGAGCCGTGACGGCCATATCTGTCCGCGTCAAAATGGCTACCACCGGGCCACGCTGGCGTGAGCGTCTCGCACATAGATGTGCCGAGCTCTCTGGAGCTGCTGCGCGAGGGATCACTGACGATCCTGGGGCGCATCGTCGAAGCCAGCAACGCCACGCTGCTGTGCGAAGTCGTTCTGGGTGATCAAAAAGCCCACTGCGTATACAAACCCGTTCGAGGCGAGCGGCCGCTATGGGACTTCCCGGACGGCACGCTCGCCGACCGCGAGGTCGCGGCGTACAAGGTGTGCGCCTTCACCGGGTGGGATCTCGTGCCGCCGACGATCCTGCGCGAGGGCGAATTCGGTCCGGGCATGGTGCAGTTGTGGGTGGACGGCGACGAGGATGTCGACCTCGTGGAGTATGTCCGCTCCGAGTCGCCGGCGTTGCGCAGGCTCGCCGTCTACGACGCGATCGTCAACAACTCCGACCGCAAGGGCGGCCACCTGATCCCGATGCCCGCAGAACCCGACGCGAGCGACGCGTTGGCCGACCGTCACGTGTACGGCGTGGACCACGGCGTCACCTTCAACGTCGACGACAAGCTACGCACGATCCTTTGGATGTGGGCCGGGGATCGGCTGACCGACGAGGCGATCGACATCCTGGGGAAGGTCCGTTGCGGTTTGGATGGCGAACTTGGCCGTGTGCTGCGCGAGCACTTGACCACCGATGAGGTGAGGCAGACAGTCCGCCGCGTGGATGACATGCTGCACACGGGTCGTCACCCGACGCCGTCTGCCGATTGGCCTGCCTATCCGTACCCGCCGTTCTAGGACGAACCGTCGCTAGGTAGGCGACCACCGGTTTGAGTGTGGGCGGTACTGTCAAATCATGCATTCGTGGCCCGACGTCGTCGTACCTCCTATACCCGACAACCCGCCCGCTCTGCGGCTGTACGACAGTTCGTCGGACACCGTTCGACCGTTAGCCGATAGGGGCGAGTATCGCATCTATGTATGCGGAATAACGCCGTACGACGCGACTCATCTCGGCCATGCGGCGACCTATCTGGCCTTCGATCTGGCGATTCGCCAGCTGCGCGACGCGGGCAAAACGGTGCACTACGTGCAAAATGTCACCGACATCGACGATCCGCTGCTCGAGCGTGCTGAGGCGAACGGAGAGGACTGGCAGGATCTGGCCCGCCGCGAGACCGATCTCTTCCGTGAGGACATGACCGCGCTGCGAGTGCTTCCGCCGGAGCGATACGTCGGCGCGGTCGAGTCGATGGACCTGGTCGCGGACGCGGTCAACAAACTGTTGGAGTCGGGTGCGGCGTATCGGCTCGCCGACGGCACCAATGACGTCTACTACGACACCGACGCGGCGCCGAAGTTCGGCTATGTCAGCCAGTACGACGAGGCGACGATGCTCGGATTCTTCGCCGAACGCGGCGGCGACCCGGAGCGTGAGGGCAAGCGACACGCGCTGGATCCGCTGCTATGGCGGGGGATACGCGACGGGGAACCGTCCTGGAGCACCGTCGTCGGCGAGGGACGCCCGGGATGGCACATCGAATGCGCGGCCATCGCGCTGGACGGCCTGGGCGACACGATCGATATCCAAGGCGGGGGATCGGACCTGCGGTTCCCGCACCACGAGATGTCCACGGCACACGCCGAAACACTCACCGGACTCACCCCATTCGCCGGTCACTACAGCCAGGCGGCCATGATCGGCCTGGACGGCGAGAAGATGTCTAAGAGCAAGGGCAACCTCGTGCTCGTGTCGGTGTTACGACGCGACGGCGTCGATCCAATGGCCGTCCGAGTCGGGCTCCTGGCCGGACACTATCGACAGGACCGGGACTGGAGCGACGAGGTGCTGCACGCCGCGCTCGATCGTTTGAGTGCGTGGCGGGCCGCAGTCGCACGCGACAACGCACCCGAGGCCGCGCCGGTGATCGCCGCGATCCGTGAACGACTTGCCGACGACCTCGACACGCCTGCCGCGCTCCGCATCATCGACGACTGGGCATCGACAAGCGGCACCGCCGAAGGAGCGGGCGTTCAGCTATCGACGGCTATCGATGCGCTTCTGGGTATTGCGCTGTAGGGCTCGCTCAGCCGCCATCGGTGCGGGGACCGCGCCGACGCAAATAGCGCTCGAAGTCCTGCGCGATCATGTCTGCGCTCGGGGTTTCCGCGTCATCGTCGGTGTTTTCCTCGAGCGAGCGGACATACTCGGCGATCTCGGCGTCATCGCTGGTGATCGCATTCGTGTTTTCCAGCCACGCGTCCGACTGCTCGGGCAGGCTGCCTACCGGAATCGGTAGGTCAAGCACGTCTTCGAGCCGGTGAAGCAGCGCGAGCGTCGCCGGCGGGTTGGGCGGGGTAGCGACATAGTGCGGGACACCAGCCCAGAACTGCACCGCCATCACGCCGGCCTGAATACACGCGTCATGAAGGACGCCGGTGATCCCGGTCGGACCCTCGTATCGGGTACGTGCCAACCCAAACCGCTGCGCTGAGGCGGCGTCGTACGACGACCCGGTCACGATGACCGGCCGGCTGTGCGGGATGTCGGTCTGCAGCGCGCCAAGAGTGACTACGGTTTCGACGCCGAGCTCGCGCACCAGTTCGAGGATCTCTTCACAGAAGCTGCGCCACCGAAGATTGGGCTCCAGGCCACGCATCAGTACGACGTCTCGCGCGGAACCCGGCGGACGGCATACCGAGAACTGGGTGCTGGGCCATTCGAGCTTGCGGCTCACACCGTCGGTGAGGCCGATAATTGGACGGTTGACCTGGTAGTCGTAGTAGTCCTCGGGATCGACCGCCGCGAGTGGACGTGCATCCCAGATCAGCTCTAGATGCTCGACCGCCGCGCTGGCGGCATCACCTGCATCGTTCCAGCCGGCGAAGGCGCCAATCATGACCGGCTCGGTGAGCTCGGGAAAGTCGTCGTAATCGTCCACCAGGCCAGGGTACGTCGATTCGCACGCGCGAATCACGCGCCTCACACACCGGGCTGCGTCGCGACGGACATGCAGCCGGGTACGGTTGTAGTACCCAATGCACGAAGGTTGGGTACACCCATGTTCGTGACCGGGCCGCAGGCCGCGCGATTTGCAGACCAGCGCACGCGTCACTCATGTCCGTACCAGCGGTTCAGTCCGCGCCACGAGAATTGAACAAGAGGTATTCCGTTGCCAGAGTCAACGCTCATCCGTCCCGATGTCACCGACGAGTTGTCCGCCGCCCTCCGCGAGCGCATTCTTGCCTTCGACGGCGCCATGGGCACCATGATCCAGCGCCTCGGCCTTGAGGAATCTGACTACCGCGGTGAACGATTCGCGGACTGGCCCAGCGACGTACGCGGAAACAACGACCTGCTGAGCCTGAGCCAGCCAGACGTGATCAGAGACATCCACCGTGAGTTCCTTCGCGTCGGCGCTGACATCATCGAGACCAATACCTTCAACGCGCAGGTCATCTCGATGGCCGACTACAACATGCAGGAGCTCGCCTACGAGCTCAACTTCGAGTCCGCGAAGCTAGCGCGAGCCGAGGCGGACGCAATGACCGCCGAGACGCCTGACCAGCCGCGGTATGTCGCTGGTGCCCTCGGTCCGACTAACCGCACCGGGTCGATTTCGCCTGACGTCAATGATCCGGGCAAGCGCAACATCACGTTCGATCAGTTGGTGGAGGCCTACCTGCAGCAGGCCAACGCCTTGGTCGACGGCGGTGTGGACCTGCTGCTGATCGAGACAATCTTCGACACGCTCAACGCCAAGGCGGCGATCTTCGCGCTTGAGACCCTCTTCGAGGAGCGCGGCCGACGCTGGCCGATCATCATTTCTGGAACGATCACCGACGCTTCTGGCCGCACGCTGTCCGGCCAGGTGACCGAGGCGTTTTGGAACTCGGTGCGGCACGCGGCCCCGCTGGCCGTCGGCTTCAACTGCGCACTCGGCGCGTCGGAGATGCGGCCATACATCGCCGAGCTGTCGCGGTTGGCCAACACGTTTATCTCCTGCTATCCCAACGCCGGCCTGCCCAACTCGTTCGGTGAGTACGACGAAACCGCCGAGACGATGAGCGAGGTCATTTCGGAGTTCGCCGAGAGCGGCCTCGTCAACTTGATGGGTGGCTGCTGCGGTACGACGCCAGACCACATCGCTGCTATCGCGGCAGCCGCGAAGGGTAAGGCGCCGCGCACCTGGTCCGAGCCGGAACCTGCCCTCCGCCTATCCGGCCTGGAGCCGGTGAACATCACCAACGATTCGCTGTTCGTCAATGTCGGTGAGCGGACCAATATCACCGGCTCGGCGAAGTTCCGCAACCTGATCAAGGCCGGTGATTACGACGCGGCCCTCGCCGTCGCGCGCCAGCAGGTCGAGGCCGGCGCGCAGGTGATCGACATCAATATGGACGAAGGCATGATTGACGGTGTGGCCGCGATGGACCGCTTCGCCAAGCTGATCGCCACTGAGCCAGACATCTGCCGGGTACCGGTCATGGTCGACTCTTCCAAGTGGGAGGTCATCGAGACCGCGCTGAAGTGCATCCAGGGCAAGTCGATCGTCAACTCGATCTCGATGAAAGAGGGCGAAGAGAAGTTCATCGCCGAAGCGCGGCTGTGCCGCAAATATGGTGCCGCCGTCGTCGTTATGGCCTTCGACGAAGAGGGACAGGCCGACACCCTGCAGCGCCGTAAGGACGTCTGCAAGCGTGCCTACGACATCCTGACTCAACAGGTCGGATTCCCGAGCGAAGACATCATCTTCGACCCCAACGCGTTTGCCGTTGCGACAGGAATTGAGGAGCACGCAAACTACGGCGTCGACTTCATCGAGGCGACCCGATGGATCAAACAGAACCTGCCGGGCGCGTTAGTGTCCGGTGGCGTGTCCAACGTGTCGTTTTCTTTCCGTGGTAACAATCCCGTCCGCGAGGCGATTCACGCGGTGTTCCTCTACCACGCTATCCAAGCCGGTATGGACATGGGAATCGTCAACGCCGGTGCGCTGGTCGTCTACGACCAAGTCGATCCGGAACTGCGCGAGCGGATCGAGGACGTCATCCTCAACCGCAAGGAGAACACCACCGAACCGCTCGTAGAGATAGCCGGCAAGTTCGCGACCAACAAGGTGGAGGAGGACCCGCAGGACGCCGAGTGGCGCTCACTGCCGGTCGACGAGCGGATCACCCATGCTCTGGTCAAGGGCATCGATGAGTTCGCCGAGGTCGACGCCGAGGAGCTGCGCAAACTCATCAGTGACCGCGGTGGCCGCACGATCGAGGTCATCGAAGGCCCGCTGATGGCCGGGATGAATGTTGTCGGCGACCTGTTCGGTGCGGGCAAGATGTTCCTGCCCCAAGTGGTCAAGTCGGCGCGCGTCATGAAGAAGGCCGTCGCCTATCTGATTCCATTCATCGAGGCAGAGAAGAAGCCCGGTGACGCGGAGACGAAGAAGGGCAAGATCGTCATGGCGACGGTCAAGGGCGACGTCCACGACATCGGCAAAAACATCGTCGGCGTCGTGCTGCAGTGCAACAACTACGACGTCGTCGATCTCGGGGTCATGGTGCCTGCTCAGAAGATCCTGGACACCGCGATCGAAGAAGGCGCCGACATGATCGGGCTTTCTGGTCTGATTACGCCGTCGCTCGACGAGATGGTCAACGTCGCAAATGAGATGGAGCGCCGGGGATTCGAGATACCGCTGCTTATCGGCGGCGCGACGACCTCGCGCGCACATACTGCGGTCAAGGTCGATCCGAAGTACAACGGTTCGGTCGTTTGGGTCAAAGACGCCTCACGTTCGGTGCCGGTGGCCTCATCCCTGCTGTCGGAGACCGGCCGCGGGCCGCTGATGGATGACATCAAGGCCGACTACGACGCGTTGCGAGAGCGTCACGCATCAAAGCAGAACGACCGGCCGATGCTGTCGATCGAGGCTGCTCGGGACAACCGCACGCCGATCGACTGGACCAGTTATCAGCCGCCTCGGCCGACGATGCTGCTGCGCCAGGCGCGTGACCTTAGCAACGAGGACGGCCGCCCGGCCAAGGCGACTCAGTTCACCAAGACGTTCCAGGACTACCCGCTCGCGGAACTACGCGAATGCATCGACTGGCAGCCGTTCTTCAACTCGTGGGAGATGAAGGGCCGGTTCCCCGACATCCTCAACAACCCGGCCACCGGCGAGACGGCCCGCAAACTGTGGGACGACGCGCAGAAGATGCTGGACGAAGCAATTGAGAAGGGCTGGCTGCGCGCGAACGGGGTCATCGGCCTTTTCGCGGCCAACGCACTCGACAACGGGGACATCGAGGTCTACACCGACGAGTCGCGCACAGAGGTCCTCAAGACGCTCTACACATTGCGGCAGCAGGGCAAACATCGTCCCGGAATCCCCAACCGGTCGATCGGCGATTACATCGCGCCGAAGTCGACCGGCCTGCGTGACTACATTGGAGGGTTCGCGGTGACGGCCGGGCTCGGCAGCACCGAGAAGTGCCAGGAGTTCCGCGACGAGCTCGACGACTACAGCGCCATCTTGCTTGAATCGGTCGCCGACCGGCTCGCCGAAGCCTTCGCCGAACGGCTTCATCAGCGGGTGCGCACCGAGTTCTGGGGTTATGCGCCGGATGAGGAGCTCGACAACGATTCGCTGATCGGCGAGAAGTACGTCGGCATCCGCCCGGCACCCGGCTACCCGGCTTGTCCCGAGCACACCGAGAAGAAGACGATCTGGGAGCTGCTCAACGTCACCGAGAACACCGGTATCGAGCTCACCGACAGCATGGCGATGTGGCCGGGCGCGTCGGTCAGCGGACTGTACTTCTCTCATCCGCAGTCGCAGTACTTCGTCGTGGGGCGCATTGCCAAGGACCAGATCGAGGAGTACGCCGAGCGCAAGGGCTGGCCCGTGGAGGTCGCGGAGCGGTGGCTGTCATCGAACCTCAGCTACGAGCCCGAAGGCTAAGACAGCGGTCATCCGAAACGCCAGCGCTAGTCGGCGTTGGCGTTTTCGGTACGCCGGTCGACCGCCGTGGCTGCCAGCGGATGCTCCGGAAATTCCGGCGGCGTACCGCCAAATGCCGGGCATCGTGACTGATGGTCGCACCAGTCGCACAGCCGGCTCGGGCTCGGCCGGAAATCCTTTGTGATGATCGACTTTTCGATCGCGGCCCACAGGGCACCAAGTTGTCGTTCGAGTGCCTGTAGCTCGCGCTCGTCGGGCGAATAGGTGAGCTCGTCGACATTGGACAGGTACATCAGCTTGAGCTGCGCGGGGACCGTGCCGGTCGTCTTCCAGATGATCAGCGCGTAGAACTTCATCTGAAACAGTGCCTTGGCTTCGAACGCCTCGCGCGGCGCGGCACCACTCTTGTAGTCGACCACCCGCACCCGGCCGTCGGGCGCCTCGTCGAGCCGGTCGATGTAGCCGCGCAGTCGTAACCCGCTATCGAGCGTGGTTTCGACGTACTGTTCCCGCCCGGCTGGCTCGAACCGTGCCGGGTCCTCGAGCCGGAAATAGGCGCGGACAAGGGACTCGGCGGACTTCAGCCACTCGTCGAGTTGTGCATGATTGGTGTCGTCGGCAAAAAGCGCGGCGAGCTCAGGCTCTTGTTCGAGAAGCTTGCGCCATTGCGGGGCGACCATCGCGGCGGCGGCATCCGGCGTACGTTCGGCCGGCGGCAGATCGAACAGGCTTTCCAGGACACCGTGTACGACGGTGCCCCTCGTCGCGGCCGAGCTCGGTGCCTCGGGGATCCGGTCGATGCTGCGGAAGCGATACAGCAGAGGGCAGGTCTTGAAGTCCGCCGCCCGGGACGGGGACAGGGAGGGAACGACGCTCTCCGCGGGGCTTTCGGCGGAGAGGTCGACAGATCGGACGGCTTCGGATTCGGGCACACCGCCAGCGTAGGCGATCATCCCGACAACTTCGTCGTCCGTACGATGAGCGGATGACAGCGACCGGGAGCCGTGGTGCCTTTCCCACAGCCCGGATCGGCCGGTTCCTCGGGGCGCCGATTTATGTGTCCGCCTCGTGGCTGTGGTTCGCGTTGATCGTCATCGTGCTCTACGCGCGAATCCTGCACGGCATCGAAGACAGCTGGCCAGTGGCGATCTTGTTCGCGGCGGGACTTGCCTTGCTGTGGGGCCTTTCGGTGCTTTTGCACGAGCTTGGGCATGTTGCTGCGGCTCGGCTGATGAAGTCGCGAGTGTACAAGGTAGAGGTCGGCTTTCTCGGCGGCGTTACGACGACATCGACCAAGGACGAGCGTCCGAGCGAGGAGTTCTGGGTATCAATCGCGGGCCCGGCCGTATCGCTCGCCTTGGCCGCGCCTGGAGTGATCGCGGCATTCGCCGGCTCGACCCTGTCATTCGGCTTACGCGACAGTCTCGGTGTAGTCGCCGGCACGTTCACCCTGTCCAACCTCGCTGTTGCGGTATTCAATATGCTCCCGGGACTTCCGCTCGATGGCGGCCGCGTGCTGGTCGCGATGTTATGGCGCGGCAAGGGCGATCAGTTCGCTGCCGCCCGCACGGCGGCAACCGTCGGACAAGGCATCGCGATCGTGCTGCTGCTGGCGATCGCCCTCCTCGCAGTTACCGGGACGTTCGGTCCCGGGGGGACGCCTTTGTTGATCGCCATGGGAATCGTGGCGGTCATGCTGTGGTTCATGGCCCGCGACAGCCGCCGGGCCACCGTGCGAGAGCAGCGCCTCGCCGACCAGTCCGTCTCCTCGCATATCGAGGCCGCGGCAGTTGTCTCTAACGACACGTCCGTGCGTGATGCACTCGCTCTGTGCGACACCGACCGCCTGGTCGTCATCAACGGCGGCGCGCCGACCGGCATTGCAACGCGAGCCGCTCTTGAAACTGTTCCTGGTCCCATCCGCGAGGCCACCCGTATCGACGTCGTGGCGCAGAGTGTCGGGGCCGACGACGTGCTCACCGAAGCGGCATCGATGCTCGACGTCCTTACTCGGTTCACTCACAACGGCACGACGAACTTCATCGTGACTGCCGCCGATGGGATGGTGATCGGCGTCGTATCCGTCGAGTCGGTAACCTCATCGGGTTGATGGTTCACATCAGCGCCGACTCGAGGAGAAGTGTGACGACCGACGCCGACGATCAGAATGCCCACCAGCCACCGGTGAACTATCCGTTGGCAGTTGGGGAGCGGGTCCAGCTCACTGACCCTAAGGGCCGCTTGCACACGGTCACGCTTGAGGCCGGGAAGGAGTTCCACACGCACCGCGGCGCGATCCTGCACGATGATCTCATCGGCCAGTCCGAGGGAATCATCGTGACCGCGACGTCTGGCACGCAGTACCTTGCGCTGCGGCCGCTGCTGACCGACTACGTGTTGTCGATGCCGCGTGGCGCGCAGGTGATCTATCCCAAGGACTCGGCACAGATTATCGCGATGGGCGATATCGGACCGGGTGCACGCGTCCTCGAGGCCGGCGCCGGGTCGGGGGCGCTGACCTGCTCGTTGCTGCGGGCGGTCGGTCCACAGGGCAGCGTCGTCTCCTACGAGGTCCGTGACGACCATGCGGATGTCGCCGAGCAGAACGTCGACCGTTTCTTTGGCAGCCGACCGGACAACTGGCAGCTGCGCCGCGCAGATGTGGACGGCATCGGTGCGGCTGGGGACGAACTTTACGACCGGATCATCCTGGACATGCTCGCTCCGTGGCTTCCGTTGGCGAGCGTTGCCGCGGCGTTGCGGCCGGGCGGCGTACTGATTGGGTACGTCGCAACCGTCCCGCAGCTCTCGCGGTTGGTCGAGGCGATCCGTGCCCACGGCAGCTTCATCGAGCCGGAGTCGTGGGAATGCCTACTGCGCCCGTGGCACGTGGTCGGGCTCGCCGTACGGCCCGATCATCGAATGATCGCGCACACCGCGTTCTTGGTGAAGACACGCCGACTGGCCGATGGCGTCACCGCGCCGTCTCGGCACCGCAAGCCCACGACCGCGCGCGCGGCAACCGCGGGCGAAACGGTCGGTACGCCGACCGATGGGGCCTTCACACACGCAAACGCCGTCGACATCCAGGTTGCCCCAGATGCCGACGGCGTCGACGATGTTCGTAAGTTACGCCGCCCCCGGCTCCCGTAGCTGGGTAGAGCCATCCTTATCGGTGACTCGCTGCTCGGCAACACGCGTCGTGTAACCGGTGTCGCCGTCATCTTCGCCGGTCACGTCGGTCGTGTCGGAGAAGCGATCCGCGGCAGCGTTCCGATCAGGGGTGGTCGAGTACGCGTTCTGCGTGTCGTATGCACTGACATCATCGAACTCGTCGCCGGAGGGATAGGTGAAGCCTGGCTCCACTGGACGCTGTTCGGAGATAGAGCCTGGCGTGAAGTCGAACGGGTTGTCCGACTCCCGTGCACCGGTTGCCGCCTCGGCCTCTTCCAGGGCAATAAGGCCCTTGCGGTTGGCGACCTTGAACGCCGACCACGAGAAGATCGCGGGGAACCAACCGACGATCAGTCCGCCGAAGGCCATTCCCTTGATCGTCGCGACGAGGTAGTCGTTTCGTCCGGCGGCGGAACTTACCGCGTCGCCGACCTTGAAGAAGTACAGTGCGATGCCAACCAGCGTTGCGCCGATGACTACCCCGATCCAGGTGCCGAGGAACGCACTCGCACCTGAACGCGGTGAGGCGGTACGGGTTGCGACCAACGTGACGATCGCGGCGATGATGGCGAGTACGACGATCGCGACGTAGAACGAAATGTGCGTCGAGAGGCTCACCCCTCCCACGCGATATGGCCACTCGATGCTCGAGAAGTTTCCGATGGTCAGCAGAGCTGGCAGCTTGTTTCCGTCCACTCCGCGTGCGGCAGATTCGGCGACACCCCAGGAGAGTGCGGCGAACGTGATTGCGGTGAAAAGGGCCGCGGTCAGTGAGGCGGCCAGGGCACGTGCTCTAAACATGCAACAACGGTAGCGAGAAAATCGGCGTGGTCGTGGAGGCACGGCCCAGTCACACTAATTAACTTTGAAAACATCCGCACCATTTGTCACAACGCCGGGAAGCGCGGTGGGCGGGAACGCGGTTCGTAACGAGTGCGTTAATGGTCGAGTGCGTCTCGGGCTAAGTGGCCGTCCAGCGCTATACAGTCAGACGTGTAGTTGCTCAACCAAGCTGCTGAGGAGGCAACGTGTCGGAAGATTCGCCGATGTCCCAGGCCGACGATCCGCGTGGCAATGCTCATGAGGAACCGGTATCGGCCGAGCAGGTGCGCCTTCTGCAGGCTGAGGTGGAGCGTCTGCGCGCGAAGATCGCGACCCGCCCCGGTGAAGGCCGGGTGCTGGCGGACCGGCTGATGGAAGCGCAGCAGCGCAATTCCGCGCTTTTGGAAAAGAACGAGCGGCTCGGCTCTACGCTGCGCGACGCGAAGGAGCAGCTTGTGCGGCTGCGCGACGAGATCGAACGTCTCGCCCAGCCGCCGAGTGGCTTTGGCGTGTTCGTCAAGGTGCACGATGAGACCTCTATCGACATCGTGACCGGTGGACGCAAACTGCGCGTCAGTGTCTCCCCGGACATCGACATCAATGGCCTGCACCGCGGTCAGGAGGTCATGCTCAACGAAGCGATGAACGTCGTTGCGGTCGTTGGTTACGACCGCGCCGGCGAGGTCGTGGCCGTTAAAGAATTGATTGTCAACGAGGCCGGCGAGACTGATCGTGCGATGGTCAGCACGCATACCGATGAGATGCGTGTCGTGCACCTCTCGGACTCACTGCGTGACGGCTCGTTGCGGGTTGGTGACTCGGTGCTCCTAGAACCGAAGTCGTCGTACGTCTTCGAGCGCATTCCCAAAAGCGAGGTCGAAGATCTGGTGCTCGAAGAGGTGCCGGACATTGACTATTCGGACATCGGCGGACTGACCAATCAGATCGATCTGATCCGCGACGCTGTGGAACTGCCGTTCCTGCACAAAGATCTATTCAAGGAACACCACCTGCGCCCGCCCAAAGGCGTGCTGCTCTACGGCCCGCCCGGCTGCGGTAAGACGCTGATCGCCAAGGCGGTAGCCAACTCGCTGGCCAAACAAATCACGTTGGCACGCGCCAAGGCCGGGGAGGGGGAAGACATCGACGGCCGGCAAGGTCGTTCGTACTTCCTGAACATCAAGGGCCCGGAGTTGTTGAACAAGTACGTCGGTGAGACCGAGCGGCATATCCGGCTCGTCTTCGCCCGCGCCCGGGAGAAGGCCAATGAAGGTACGCCGGTCATCGTGTTCTTCGACGAGATGGACTCGATCTTCCGGACCCGCGGCACGGGTGTGTCTTCGGACGTAGAGACCACGATCGTGCCGCAGCTGCTCAGCGAAATCGACGGTGTGGAGGGCCTCGAAAACGTCATCGTGATCGGCGCGTCCAACCGCGAGGACATGATCGACCCGGCCATTCTGCGTCCGGGCCGGCTCGACGTGAAGATCAAGATCGAGCGACCCGATATCGAGGCAGCGGCGGATATCTTCTCCAAATACCTCACGGCGGATCTGCCGATTCACACCGACGATCTCGCGGAGTATGGCGGCGACCGTGAGGCAACGGTCCAGGCAATGATCCAAAGCGTCGTCGAGCGCATGTACTCGGAGATCGACGAAAACCGGTTCTTGGAGGTCACGTATGCCAATGGTGACAAAGAAATCATGTACTTCAAGGACTTCAACTCAGGCGCGATGATTCAAAACATCGTTGACCGGGCCAAGAAGCTCGCGATCAAGGAGTTCCTCGTCAGCGGTGAGCGTGGGCTACGGATCCAGCACCTGCTGACCGCGTGCATCGACGAATTCACCGAAAATGAAGATCTTCCTAACACGACCAACCCGGACGACTGGGCTCGGATCTCGGGCAAGAAGGGGGAACGGATCGTTTACATCCGCACCTTGATCTCCAGCAAGTCAAAGGATGCCGGGCGGGCGATCGACACGATGCCCAACACCGGCCAGTACCTATGACCGTTCATCGCATCGTCGGCACCGAGGTCGAATACGGCATCAGCGTGCCCGGTGACCCCACTGCAAACCCCATGCTGCTGTCAGCGCAGATCGTCAATGCGTACGCCGCCAACGACGTACCCCGCCGCAAACCCAGATGGGACTTCGCGGAGGAGACGCCGCTGCACGACGCTCGAGGATTCTCGCTTGCGCCGTCGGCGGCCCTGGATCATACCGGTCTGGACGCCGACGACGATCCGTTTCTGGCCAACGTCATCCTGACCAACGGCGCCCGCCTGTACGTCGATCACGCGCATCCGGAGTACTCCGCCCCAGAGGTCACCAATCCGATGGACGCGGTGCTGTGGGACAAGGCGGGTGAACGGGTCATGGAGACTGCCGGCGAGCGGGCGGCGACCGTGCCCGGGCAGCCGCGGATAGGGCTCTACAAAAACAACACAGACAATAAGGGTGCGTCGTACGGCACTCACGAAAACTATCTTGTACGCCGATCCACGCCGTTCGAGCATCTCGTGCGCCACCTCACGCCGTTCTTCGTGTCGCGTCAAGTCATCACCGGCGCCGGGCGCGTGGGCCTCGGACAGGACGGCCGCGGCGACGGCTTTCAACTGTCGCAGCGCGCGGACTTCTTCGAGGTCGAGGTCGGCTTGGAGACGACGCTCAAGCGACCGATCATCAATACCCGCGACGAGCCGCATGCGGACGCCGACAAGTATCGCCGCCTACACGTGATCATCGGCGATGCCAACTTGGCCGAGACCTCGACGTACCTCAAAGTCGGTATGACCTCGCTGATTCTGGCGATGATCGAAAACGGCTACCTACGCGAAAACCTGGCGATCAGCGACCCAGTCGGCACGCTGCACGCCATCTCCCATGATCCGTCACTCAAGACACTGATCACGCTGCGCGACGGCCGCACGATGACCGCGCTGCAGATGCAACGCTGGTACTTCGAAACGGCGACCGAGTTCATGCGGGACGACCTCGACGATGAGACGGCGGCGCTGCTGCGCTGCTGGGACCGGATCCTCACCGGACTCGAGACCGACCCGATGACGCTTGCCCAGGACCTCGACTGGGTCGCGAAGCTGCGGCTGCTGCAGGCTTACCGACAACGCGACGGGCTGGGCTGGGCAAGTCCCCGCCTACAACTGGTCGACCTGCAATACAGCGACGTACGGCGCGACAGGGGTCTCTACTACCGGCTTGTGCATCGCGGCGCGATGCACACCCTCGTCACCGAGGATCAGATCAAGAGTGCGGTCGACGCCGCACCGACCGATACCCGGGCCTACTTCCGAGGCGAATGCATTCGGCGCTTCGGGGCCGACATCGCCGCGGCGTCATGGGACTCGGTGATCTTTGATGTCGGTGGACCCGGACTCGTCCGGGTGCCTATGCTCGAACCAACTCGAGGCACAAAAGCACACGTCGAGACGTTGTTGGAAACAAGCTCAACCGCGCGCGAACTGGTGGATCAGCTCACCGCAACCGCGCACTAGGTGCCGGAGTCCGTTGGCACAAATCGGAGGTCATCATGGCAGGTCAGGAATCAGTCGAAAGACGCGGCGGTCGTGACGACGGCGACGATGCCGCAGACGCCCAGACCACCGCACGCCGCGAAGATGCGACCGAGGACGTGGACTCGATTCTGGACGAGATCGACGGCGTACTGGAAGAAAATGCCGAAGAGTTCGTGAAACAGTTCGTCCAGAAGGGCGGGCAGTAGGCGCATCGGTGCGGGCGGATTCGAGATCGCGCCAATCCGCGCCGTTCACCAGCACCTTGTCGGCGCTGCACGGTACAGTCGCGTTGTGCCCATAGAACACTCTCGCGGTGGATTGCCACCGAGCTACCTCAATGCCAATGGTTCGTCCTTTACCGAGCTTCTTCGAAACTCCGCACCCGACCTGTTACCCGGCAGGCGCGCACTGCCGGGCGATATGACGGGCCGCGACGTCGCGCCGCACGGCACGACGATCGTCGCGGCGACCTATGAGTCCGGGGTGATGATCGCCGGCGACCGGCGCGCGACGATGGGAAACGTCATCGCGCAGCGCGACATCGAAAAGGTCTTCGCCACCGACTCGCACTCGGCGATCGGAATCGCCGGCGCGGCCGGGATCGCGATCGAGATGGTCCGGCTGTTTCAGGTCGAGCTCGAGCACTACGAAAAGATCGAGGGCGCGACGCTCTCGCTCGACGGCAAGGCAAACCGCCTCGCGCAGATGCTCAAGGGCAACTTGTCGATCGCTCTTCAAGGCCTCGCCGTAGTTCCGATCTTCGTCGGCTACGACACCGAGACTCCGCACGAGGACGCGGGCCGAATCTTCAGCTATGACATCACCGGCGGCTGCTACGAGGAGCGCTTCTACCACTCGATCGGCTCCGGCTCGATGTTCGCTAAGTCCTCGCTCAAGAAGCTCTGGAGCCAGGGACTCAACCGAGACGACGCGACCTATGCCTTGATCGAGGCGCTGTACGACGCGGCCGACGACGACACCGCCACCGGCGGTCCGGACTCGACCCGCGGGCTTTTCCCGATCATCTACACGATCGACCGTGACGGTACGACCCGACTGCCCGACAACGACATCGAAAACGTCTGCCGGCGGATAGACCAAGAACGCGCCACACGCCTGCGGCGTACCCCGCTGCCGCCCATGCTCGACTCCACCGAGGATGGCCAACTATGACGATGCCCATGTACGCCTCAGCCGAGCAGATCATGCGGGACAAGACCGAATACGCCCGCAAAGGCATCGCCCGCGGACGCAGCGTCATCGTGATGACCTACGACGCCGGCGTCCTGATGCTCGCCGAAAATGCGTCGTCCTCGCTGCACAAGGTCGGCGAGATCTACGATCGGATCGGCTTTGCCGCGGTCGGCCGCTACAACGAGTTCGAAAACCTGCGCCAGGCCGGCATTCGCTACGCCGACACCCGCGGGTTCTCTTACGACCGCCGCGATGTGACCGCGCGGGGCCTGGCCAACGCGTTCGCTCAAACCCTCGGATCGATCTTCTCCGAACAGCTCAAGCCGTTCGAGGTCGAAGTCTGCGTCGCCGAGGTCGCGAAGGCGCCCGCCGACGATGAGCTCTATCGGCTGACGTTCGACGGCTCCGTCGTCGACGAACCGTCGTTCATCGCGATGGGCGGGCAGGCCGACGTGGTGACCGGGGCGCTCAAGGACTCTTATGAAGAGGGCATCGACCTCACCGCGGCGGTCCGCCTGTGTGTGCGTGCGCTCGGTGCGGTCGGCGCCGAAAACGGCACCCCGCGGCCGATCTCGGCCGAGAATCTTGAGGTCGCCATTCTCGAACGAGACAAGCCCGGGCGCACATTTCGTCGCGTTACTGGCGCTGGTCTCGACCAGCTTGTCGAACAGTCTGGTGACAATCCGTCGACCGACACACCAAAAGCCAGCGCGACGGACGAGACTGGCGAGGACAGCGACCCCGATCCGGCGTCGCCCGAGGACAAGTAGCTTCCGATGGCCCCATTGACACGGCGAATTTTTGGGATCGAGACCGAATACGGTGTGACCTGCACCTTTCGCGGGCAACGCCGGCTGTCCCCAGACGAGGTCGCGCGATATCTGTTCCGACGCGTCGTGGCTTGGGGCCGTTCGTCCAACGTCTTTCTACGCAATGGCTCGCGCCTCTACCTCGATGTGGGATCCCATCCCGAATACGCGACGGCCGAGTGCGACAACCTATTTGAACTCGTCGCGCACGACCGAGCGGGTGAGCGCATCCTCGAGGGGCTGCTCGTCGACGCGGAAGAGCGCCTGCACAACGAGGGCATCGCCGGGCAGATCTATCTGTTCAAAAACAACACCGACTCAGCCGGCAACTCTTATGGCTGTCACGAAAACTTCCTGATTACCCGCCACGGCCGGTTCTCCGACGTCGCGGAAGTGCTGGTGCCGTTCCTGATCAGCCGGCAGCTGATCTGTGGCGCCGGCAAGGTACTCCAGACTCCGCGGGGCGCGAAATACTGCCTCAGTCAACGCGCCGAGCACGTATGGGAGGGAGTATCGAGCGCGACGACTCGTTCGCGTCCGATCATCAACACCCGCGACGAGCCGCATGCCGACGCCGAGCTCTACCGGCGGCTGCATGTCATCGTCGGCGACTCCAACATGAGCGAGACCACCACGTTGCTCAAGGTGGCCAGCGCCGACCTGGTCCTACGTATGCTCGAAAACGGCGCGCGCACGCCGGACTTCGTCATGGAAAATCCCATTCGCGCGATTCGCGATATTTCGCACGACCTCACCGGTCGGCAGAAGGTACGCCTCGTCAACGGCAAGACGGTCTCCGCGCTACAGATGCAGACGGAGTACCTCGAGTGCGCGAAGGAATTCGTCGCCAATCACGAGGCCGACCAGGCGCATCTTGTCGCGATCGACCTGTGGGAACGCGCGATCAAGGCGGTCGAGAGTGGTGATCATTCGCTGATCGAGCGCACGGTCGACTGGGCGATCAAGAAGCGGCTCATCGACCGCTACATGGCGCGGCACGACCTGGAGCTGGGCGATCCGCGAGTCGCGCAGATCGATCTGGCCTACCATGACATCCGGCGCGGCCGCGGGTTGTTCTACCTCATGCAGGCCGGCGGCACCGTCGATCGGATCACGAGCGATATCGAGACATTCGCGGCCAAGTCCATCCCGCCGCAGACCACTCGCGCCAAGCTACGCGGCGACTTCGTGCGCAAGGCACAGGACCACCGCCGCGACTTCACCGTTGACTGGGTGCACCTTAAACTCAACGACCAGGCTCAGCGCACCGTCCTGTGCCGTGACCCGTTCAAGTCCGTCGACGAACGCGTCGAACGCCTCATCGACAGCATCGGCTAATTAGTCTCGCGGGTGGAGCGAAGCGAGGTACGAGCGGACCGAAACCTCGTACGCCGGAAGCGCCCGCAGCCGTGGTTGCGTTCAAAGCAGGCCGAATTCAGCACATCGATCGTACAAATGTATCGTTCGACAGCAAGACTTCGTCATCGGCGCTGCGGAACCATACATTTGTGTGCAATAACTACGTCGAAGCGTTTCTAACTACGACCAAGCGTTTCGTGGCAGAGCGCGGAGGCTCCGGTCGGGGGTGAAGCGTGTTAGGCCGTGGTGAGCGCTGTCGCGGCGAAGCGGCCGGCGGCGGCGTTGGTGAGGAAGTAGGCGTAGTCCTCGTCAAGTGTTCGGCCCATTGTGGACAGGCGCACCGGACTCGTCCGCAGCGCCTCATCCAGCCCGGACGTGTCGACTCGCTCCAGAACCGCCCGATCGGGTCGATCCGCCAGGTCGCTGGCCACCGACCGAGCGAGCTCATCCGGAAGACTGTCAGGCAACGGAATGCGGACCGGACCCAACCCGACCTTGAAGAATGCCGTAGTCGAGTGATGCGAGACGCCGACGTGGCGACCACGCGGGTCCGCGTCGGAGATCCGCAGCGCACCAATCGGAAGGCCGCCCAGTGCGTTGACCGCATTGATCGCCTCACCAGCGGCGACGCCAGAAAATCCCCAGGGCGTACCGGTGCCGAGGTTCCCGGGACCCTGCGCCACGATGGCGATATCGGCGCCGACCACATGTTTCGCAGCGAGCAGCCCGCTGTGGATTGAGACGGCCTCGTGGTCGCCGCCCATCGCCTGCCCGACGGTGATCGTCGCCGCGAGACGGTCTCCGAGATCGGCGACCGTGCGCGAGAACCAGGCCGGCAAGGCGCCGCCGTCGGTCCAGACGTAGGCGACCTTAAGTCCGGCGGACGTCGCCTGGATGCCTGCGAGAATGGCCGGCAGCGCAGAGTGCAGATCGGCCACCACCACGGGCATCAGCCCAATGTGCGTGGCGCCCGCGATTGTGTCGTGATGAGGCGAGTCCTGCTCGTCGACACCGAGAACCGTGGCCTGCAGCGGCGTATAACGAGCCTTGACTAAATGCCCCAGTCCCTCGCGGTCGTCCGGTAACCGGTCGAGGTTGGCGATCACGACGGCGTACCCGCCGGTGCCCAGACCTATTGCCAGTGCCGTCGTATTCAGAAGCACAGACTCACCGGCGCGCGGCGTACCGACCAGCGCGGGGTAGGCGATCGCGCGAGCGTCCTGGCGGTCCGGTTCACCCGCGACGCGACCCTCGATCTCCACATCGAGCTCGACGGCGCCGCGCCACCGTTTGCGCTCGCGTACGACGACTCCGCGTCGCCATCGGATGAGCGAGTCTTCGGCTGGGGTCTGAGGATCGGTCGGCACGGCACGAGGCTACCGCGCCACTACATGCCGCGACGGCAATCGCCCATTAGGGTTGCAACGTGTCCTCTTCAAAGAACGAGCGCCTGCTCAATCTGCTGATCTGTCTGCTGTCGACGAAACAGTTCATTTCCGCCGAACGAATCCGCCGCGCCGTGACGTCGTACGGCACTGACAGGTCCGAGAAAGGCACCGCTTCATTTCAGCGGATGTTCGAACGCGACAAGGACGAACTGCGCGAGCTCGGTGTGGAGATCGAGACCGGCCGCAACGGGTGGGGCGATGACACGGAGGGATATCGGATCGCGGGCGGCGACGCGAAACTGCCCGACATCAATCTCACCCAGGCCGAGTCGACGGCCGTCGGGATCGCTACTGAGCTATGGAAGGGCGCTCAGTTCGAGTCTGCATCGCGAGGCGCGCTGTTGAAGCTCAAGGCGGCCGGCTTGACGATGGACCGAGAAACGCTCGGGCACATCGAACCGCACATGCGCGCCGACGACGCCTCTTTTGATGCGATCCTGTCTGCCGTTGAAAAACGTACGGAGATCGAGTTCACCTATCGCGGCAGTAGCGACGCGCAACCGGCCGTGCGTCGGCTGCAACCGTGGGGACTGGCGTCTTGGAAGTTTCGCTGGTACGTCGTCGGCTTCGACCTTGATCGGGAGAAGGAACGCATCTTCCGGCTCTCGCGCATCGAGGGAGAGGTCAAGACGACCAGCAAACCGGGCGTCTTCGACCGCCCGGACGACCTTGACCTGCACAAGTCGATCGACTTCTACACGCCGACCGCAGACCAAGTGGCGACCATCCGAATCCATCGCGGCGACGCGGTCGGGCTACGCCGACTTACCGAAGGTCTCGAGCAGCCAACCGAGCCTGGCCTTGTATCCGTTCGCTACGACGACCTGCGCCGGCTAGCGACCCTGGTCGCGCCCTACGGCGCGGACGTCGAAGTCCTCGAGCCGCCCGAAGCGCGTCAAGCAGTCATCGACCGGCTCACCGCGCTCTACCAATGGTCGGAAGCTCGGCTCACCGCACGCAACGGAGGCCGTTCGTGACGTCCGTCGGAAATTCACAAACCCAACTGCGCCGCATGAGTCTGCTCGTGCCGTATGTGCAGACTCATGAGGGCGTCACTGTCCAGGAGCTCGCCGCCGAGTTCGATACCTCACCGGCCCAGATCCGTAAGGACCTCAAGGCGCTGTGGTTCTGCGGGCTCCCCGGCCAGGGGATGGGCGAGATGATCGAAGTCAGCTTCAACGGGGAGGTAGTTGACATCAGTTTCGATGCGGGTATCGACCGCCCGCTACAGTTGACACAGCAGGAGGCGACGGCGCTGATCGTCGCGCTGCGGGCGTTGACCGCGAGCCCGGAGCTAGTGGACAACGACTCTGTGACATCCGCACTGGACAAGATCGAGACCGCGGTGGGGGACCGGGCATCCACTTCCCGGGCAATCGCGGTAAGCGCCACGCCGACACCAGCCGTTGCGGCGGATGTCAAGAAGGCTCTTGAGTCCCGTCGCGCATTGGAAATCGACTATTACGTCGCGACGAGAGACGAGAAGACGACGCGGGTGGTCGACCCGGTCCGGATGGTCCGGGTCCCGGGCGGGGACTACCTACAAGCATGGTGCCGGCGCGCCGAAGACATGCGGACATTTCGGCTCGACCGGATCGACCGTGCGCTTGTTCTTGACGAGCCGGCCAGCCCACCAGAAGACGACCCCCGCGACCTGTCCGCGGGGGTCTACGAGCCAGGCCCGGACGACACCGTCGTGAGTCTGAAACTGAGTCTCGGCGGGCGCTGGCTCACCGACTACTACGAGCTGGAAAACGTCGAGTACGCCGATGACGGTACGACGTACGCGGAATTGCCGGTCGCCGAGGACGATGCCCTCGAACGCCTGCTCTGGCAGCTCGGGTCGGCCGGGGTCGCCGCGTTCATTGATCCGCACGTGCTCGAAGCGGCCCATCGCATCGGGGAGCGAAGCGGCGAGGCGCTCAACAACTACCGCTAAGTGCTGCGCCTCGCGTCGGCACCCACGAATGGTTAGGGTGAGCAGAATCATCAATCGGCATGAACTGGAGGCTCCGCGATGGCGAACGTCGAGAGCGTGCGCGGTCAGGTAGATATCGACGAACTCGGCACAGTGCTCATGCACGAGCATGTGTTCGTGCTCAGCGAAGAGATCCGCGAGAACTACCCCGACTACTGGGACGAGGATGTGCGCGTCGCGGATGCAGTTACCAAGCTGAAGGCGCTCAAAGAGCGCGGCGTCGATACCATCGTCGACCCGACCGTGATCGGCCTCGGACGTTATATCCCGCGGATCCAGCGGATCAACGAGCAGGTCGATATCAACATCATCGCCGCGACCGGGCTGTACACCTACAACGAGATTCCGTTCTTCCTGCAGTACGTCGGCCCCGAAACGATGTTCGGCGGCGACGACCCGATGATCGCGATGTTCGTCAAGGACATAACGGAAGGGATTGCCGGTACGTCGGTCAAGGCGGCGTTCCTCAAATGCGCAATTGAAGAACAGGGCCTGACCCCCGGCGTAGAGCGGGTAATGCGCGCGGTGGCGGCCGCGCACACCGAGACAGGGGCGCCGATCACGGTGCACACCAACCCGCATATCGGGTCTGGGCTGATCGTGCAGAAGATCTTCGCCGAGTGCGGTGTCGACCCGACGAAGGTCGTCATCGGTCACAGCGGAGACAGCGACAACCTGGACTACCTCACGAAACTTGTCGAGGCCGGCTCCTATGTAGGGATGGACCGCTTCGGACTCGACGTACTGCTGCCGTTCGAGCAGCGGGTCAACACGGTCGCCGAAATGTGTCGACGCGGGTACGCCGAGAAAATTGTTCTGGCCCACGATGCCTCGTGTTACATCGACTGGTTCCCGACCGACACCAAAGAAGCCGCCGTGCCCAACTGGCACTTCACCCATATCCACGACGACGTGCTGCCTGCGCTGCGCGAGCGGGGCGTGACCGAGGAACAGATCACCACGATGCTGGTCGACAACCCGCGCAACTACTTCACCGTCGGAGCTAAATAATGACGATCGAGGCACTGCCGCGCGGTGACAACCCGATCCGCAGCGAGGGCATCACCCGAGGCGCGGACGGCATCAGCCGGTACGACGACCTTCCCCAGTCGCTGGTGCATGTCCTGCGCCAGCACGCCGAGTCCACGCCCGACGCGGAAGCGATCGTGGAGGTCGGCGGAAGCCGGATTAGTTACGCCGACCTATGGCGACGCGCAAGCCGGGTCGCCGGGGGTCTTAAGGAAGCGGGTGTCACCTCGGGCGACCGCGCCGCGATCCTCACCCCGGCCGGCAACGACTGGGTGGTCGCATTCTTTGGCTGCCTGCTGGCCGGTGCCGTCGCCGTACCCATCAACACCCGGTTCGCCGAACCCGAAGTGCAGTACGTACTCGACGACTCCGGAGCGCGATTTGTGTTTCGGGCGGGAGAACCGCTGCCGGACGGCGAGCCCTACCTTGCGCCGGACCCGCAGCTGGACACGCTCGCGGCGATCTTCTACACCAGCGGCACAACCGGCGCACCGAAGGGGGCCCTCACCACGCATGAGGGATTCCTGTCTAACTGCGAAAACATGATCCGCGGCCTGAGCCTGCCTGCCGACGTCGGCGCGGACCTGCGCACGCTGATCTCGGTGCCGCTGTTTCACGTCACAGGGTGCAACAGCCAACTGCTCGTCACGATCTACACCGGGGGCACCAGTGTCATCCTGCCCGCATTGGACCTGGGCGTGCTGCTGGAGACGATCCCGTACGAACGGATCAACTTCCTCGTCACTGTTCCTGCGGTCTACCAACTGTTGATTGGGCACCCCCAGTTCGTCGACACCGACACCTCGCCCGTGCGGTGGATCGGATACGGCGGCGCACCCATTGCGCCGGACCTGGTGCATCGGATAAAGGCCGCGTTTCCACAGGCCGTCGTGGCCAACGGATTCGGAATGACCGAGTCCGCCTCGCTCATGACCACACTCCCGGACCGGTACGCCGCCGAGCACGCGGACTCGGTCGGATTCGTCGTCCCGGTCGACGACATCGCGCTGCACGAACCGGACCCCGACACGGGCGTGGGCGAGCTGTTGGTCAAGGGGCCCAACGTCACCGCGTCGTACTGGAACAAACCCGAACAGACCGCTGCGGCGTTCCTCGACGGCTGGTTGCGGACCGGCGATCTCGCCAGGGTCGATCCGTCGGGTCTGGTCTATATCGTCGACCGCGCGAAAGACTTGATCAACCGCGGCGGTGAAAACGTCTACAGTTTCGAGGTCGAAAACGCCCTCGCTGCGGCGCCCGGCATCGGCGAGGTCGCCGTCGTCGGCGTACCCGACGAGGTGATGGGGGAGAAGGTCGGCGCGGTCGTCGTACCAGCGCCCGGTTCGGCCGAAGACCCCGCCGCCATCGTCGCCTACCTCCAAGGCAAGATCGCGGACTTCAAGATCCCGCAGTACATCCAGTACCGCCGCGAACCACTGCCGCGCAATCCTGGCGGCAAGGTGGTCAAACCGGCACTGCGAGCAGAGCTCGGCGACAAGGAAAAGTGGGGAAAGCCGCTGCGCTGAGCGAATATGTCGTAACCACCTCTACACTGGCCGCATGGTGCTCTGGATCTGCATTGCGGTCGTGGTGGTGGCGCTGATCGTGCTCGCCATCCTGGTGTTCGATGTGTTGGGCCACCTCAAACGGCTACAAAAGGCGGTCAAGGTCGCCCAAGACGACACGGCGCCGTATGTCGCGGTGCTCATGTCGTTGGCCAACGTTGCGCGGCCCACGGTCGCGAAACATCAGACCGTGAACGAATCCCACCTGGACGTTCTCGCCGGACATACTGCGAACGAACACACAGGACGTACACTCGAAACAACGTCCTAGTTGGAGGAACTGCCATGAACCTCGGCGCCCCCGAGATCATCATCATTGCGATCGTAATTTTTGCGCTGTTCGGATACAAGAAACTGCCCGACGCGACTCGTGCGATCGGCCGATCTCTGCGCATCTTCAAGGGCGAGATGAAGGGCTTTAAGGAAGACGACGTCGTCACCAAGGCTGAGGCGCAGACCGTGCGTTCGCCGCTGGCGCCGGCCACGCCGTCATACACCGAGCAGCCGCCAGCCCAGCCGACCTACACAGCACAGCCGCCAGCCCAGCCGGCCTACACAGAAGCACAGCCCGCCCAGCCGTCGGCGCAACCTATGGCTCAGCCAACCGCTCCTCAGCAAGCCGCACCGGCTCCGGCTACACCGGCGGCTCAGCCCGCCCCCTACGTCGCACCTGCGCAGCAGCCCGCCTCGACGCCGTCAGCGGCAGCGGAGCCGGCCCCGGCGTACGACCCGCAGACCCAGCCTCGCGGCTAACGACCGATAGCCCGGACGTTTACGCCCCGTGCCGTCTCTCCCGTCCGCATCGCCGAGTCCTCCATTGCCGTCGCCGCCCGAAAAACGTAAGAAGACGAAGAGCCCTGAGCGCTCGATGACGCTCATCGAGCATCTGCGCGAGTTGCGGTCCCGGATCTTCAAGGCGCTCATCTTCATCGTGATTGGCGCGGCCATCGGATTTTGGTGGTATTCGCACGGGCTGCTCCAGTTCCTCCAAAACCCCTACTGTGACCTCCCGGCGAGCATGCGCCTCACGGACGGCACCGGCGGCTGCAAGCTATTGTTCTTCAATCCCACGGACGGCCTGGTCCTTCGCCTCAAAATCAGCTTCATGACCGGCATGGTCATCTCGGCACCGTTCTGGCTCTATGAGTTGTGGGCGTTTGTGACACCTGGCCTGCACAAGAACGAACGCCGGTGGGCGGTGTCCTTCGTGGGCGTCTCCTCGTTCTTGTTCGCGCTGGGCACCGCCTGCGCCTACTTGACGCTCAAGGCCGGACTGCGGGTGCTCGTCGGGCTGGCCGGGCCAGACGTCACAGCGGCGCTGTCGGCGCCGGAGTACCTCAACTTCGTGATCATCCTGCTTATCGTGTTCGGCGTCAGTTTCGAGCTTCCATTACTGATGGTGATGCTCAACCTCGTCGGTGTCCTTAAGTACGACCTACTGAAGAAGTCGCGTCGCTGGCTGATCTTCCTGACGTTCGTGTTCGCCGCAGTCATCACGCCGAGCCAAGACCCGTTCTCTATGCTCGCGATGGCGATCCCGATGGCGATCTTGTTTGAGTGCGCAATCCAGTTCGCGCGCGTCCACGACAAGCGAGTGGCGCGCCGACAGATGGCGCAAGGGTTCGAAGACATCCCCGACGATGAACCGTCCCCGCTGAATCCGGAGGAGTAATCCCGCGATACGGCCTATTGGCGCAGCGTCACTGGTAGAACCACGTAGGCTCGGATGCATGGACAGTCCCGCACAGGCGTATTCCGCTGCGAAGGACCGAAGCAAGTACAGCCAGCTCGCGCAGTTCAGGTCGGAGCTCCCGTTCGATCTCGATGATTTTCAGACCGCTGGCTGTCGCGCCCTCGAAGACGGCCTCGGTGTGCTCGTGTGCGCACCGACCGGCGCGGGCAAGACGATCGTGGGGGAGTTCGCCGTACACCTGGCGATGGCACAGGGTCTCGGCTGCGCATACACCACACCGATCAAGGCGCTGTCGAACCAGAAGTACGCCGATCTCGTGACGAGGTACGGCGCCGAGAAGGTCGGGTTACTCACTGGCGACAACTCGATCAACCCGCATGCGCCGATACTCGTGATGACGACCGAGGTGCTGCGCAACATGCTGTACGTCGGCTCCAGCACCCTCGACGATCTCGGCTTCGTGGTGATGGACGAGGTGCATTACCTGGCCGACCGGTTCCGCGGCGCGGTCTGGGAAGAGGTGATCATCCATCTCGACGCGAAGGTGCAGCTCGTCTCGTTGTCCGCGACGGTGAGCAACGCCGAGGAGTTCGGTGAGTGGCTGGTTACGGTGCGCGGTGACACGGCCGTCGTCGTCAGTGACTACCGTCCGGTGCCGCTGTGGCAGCACATGATGGTCGGCAACAAGATCTACGACCTGCTCGACACCGAGGCCGAGCATCGGCCGGGCGCCGCCCAGAAGAAGTCCGGCGCTAACAGGGTATTGGTTCGGGTCGCGCGCGAGCAGGCGATGCGCGTCGAGCGCCGGCGCCACACACGAGAGAAATGGCGTCCACCGCGGCGATCGGACATCGTCGACCGGCTCGATCGCGGTGCCCTGCTGCCGGCGATCTACTTCATTTTCAGCCGGGTCGGCTGCGACGCCGCGGTCGAACAGTGCCTGCGCTCTGGCATTCGCCTGATAGACGACGAGGACCGCGAAGAGGTTCGGCGAATCGTCACCGGCCGCACCCAAAGCCTGTCTGACGCGGACCTGCAAGTGCTCGGCTACTGGGAATGGCTCGACGGGCTGGAGCGCGGCGTGGCCGCTCACCATGCGGGACTGATCCCGATCTTCAAGGAGACGGTCGAAGAGCTGTTTCTTCGTGGGCTGTGCAAGGTCGTGTTCGCGACTGAAACACTCGCGCTTGGCATCAACATGCCGGCCCGCACCGTCGTATTGGAACGCATGGTGAAGTACAACGGTGAGTCGCACAACCGCCTCACGCCTGGCGAATTCACCCAGTTGACCGGGCGCGCCGGCAGGCGCGGGATCGACGTCGAGGGGCACGCCGTCGTCATTTGGGGTCCAGACCTCGACCCCAACGACGTCGCCGGGCTGGCGACGACCCGCACATTTCCGCTCCGATCGTCGTTTCGACCGTCGTACAACATGGCCGTCAACCTCGTCCGCCAGATCGGTCGGGAGGAGGGACGGCATCTGCTCGAGCAGTCCTTCGCCCAGTTTCAGGCCGACCGCGCGGTCGTCGGACTGGTCAAGCAGCGCGATCAGGCCGCGCGCGAGGCGCGTGAGGTCACCGACAAGATCACCTGCAGCCGCGGATCGGTCGAGCAGTACGCCGACCTGCGGCGCGCGCTGAGCGATCTTGAAAAGGGCGCCGCGAAGTCCCGCTCGGCCGGTCGCCGCGATCGGGTCGAATCGTCGGTCGCGGCGCTGCGTCGCGGTGACATCATCGTCGTACCGAGCGGGCGGCACCGTGGGCCAGCGGTCGTCCTCGAGTCGGTGTCGACGTCGGACGAGCCGCGGCTTGTCGTGCTGACGGCCGGAAAATGGGCCGGCCGGGTGCCGATGCGCGACTTCCACGACGCGGTCATTCCCGTCGGGCGGATGAAGGTCAACAAGTCCTTCGCGCATCGGTCTGCTCAGGCGCGACGTGATTTGGCCGCGAACCTCGCCAACGTCACCCGTGACCTTCCGTTGAAGGGCGCTCGGATCGGTCGCGGGGCCGACCCGGTCGATGAGCAAGTCCACGAGCTGCGCGCGCAGATTAAGGCGCACCCCGTCCATGAGTGCACCGACCGCGACCGGCACGTGCGCGAATTCGAGAACGCTCGGCACGCCTTGCGTCGGGCCGAGACACTCACCGCCCGCGTCCAAGGACGTACGACGTCGCTCGGGCGCACCTTCGACAGCATCTGCACCGTACTCGAGACTCTCGGCTACCTGGAGGCCGACGGATCGGAATTTGTCGTCACCGACGATGGCGCATTGCTTTCTCGGCTGTGGAGCGAATCAGACCTGCTTGCGGCGGACTGTCTGCGCCGCGGACTTTGGGACGAGCTGACCGCGCCGGAACTCGCTGGCGTCGTCTCGGCTCTGCTGTATGAAAGCCGTTCCGGGGAACGGTTCGAGACCCATACGGTGCCGGTCGGATCCAAAGCCGTGCGCGCCGTACTCCAAGCCACGCATGACGTATGGGCCCAGATCAGCGAGTCCGCGGGGCAAGCGAATGCGCCGCTCATCCGTGAACCTGACCACGGATTCGCGCTCGCGGCGTACCGATGGACTGTGGGGGACAGCCTCGAACAAGTACTGCGCAACCTGCGCGGCGCGGGTGTGGAACTGTCGCCTGGAGATTTCGTTCGTTGGTGTCGGCAGGTCATCGACATGCTTGGTCAGATCGCACGGCTACCAACTGATGCCGTCGATCCGTCCGTGACTCGCACCGCGCACGAGGCCGCGAGCCTCATGCGCCGCGGCGTACTGGCCGATTCAACCGGCGCTCTGCCAGCAGAACGGCTCGGGTATGTGACCGACGACAACTTGGGCGCGGCAGAATTCGCGGAAATCGATGCAACCAGAGGAAATGGTCTTACGTCGTAGCCACGGTGGTGCGGTATTAGGGGGCTAATCCGCACCACCACCCTAGAATTCCCGGGAGTTACCGTCCTGAAGTCATTTTAGGCGGTAGGTCACGAATAACGGGTCGGTCTGCAATACAGTAGAGGCCGCACCCAGACGGCCAGTTGAAAAAGGGGTAACACGATGACGTATCCGCCTAGCGGCGACGGCAACCAAAACGGTCAGCAGCCACCGCAGCAGCCGGGCACCGGCGGCGTACCGGCGCAGGGCCAGGCTCCTCACGACGGCTCGCAGCAGGGTCCGGCGACTGGAAGCACACCGTCCTACCCTGATAATCAGCAGCCATATCAGCCCGGCGGCGGCTACGACCAGGGTCAGCAGCCATATCAGCCCGGCGGCGGCTACGACCAGGGTCAGCAGCCATATCAGCCTGGCGGTTATGACCAAGGCCAACAGCCTGCCACCGGTGCGCAGCCATACGGTCAGCAGCCTTATGGACAACAGCCTTACGGGCAGCAGCCTTATGGACAGGCACCATCGACGGGCGCACAGCCGACCCCGCCGCCGGATCAGCAGTACGGCGCGCCTCAGACCGGTGGCTATGAGCAGCCTACCCAGGTGTACGGCGCCGGCCAGTATGGTCAGAGCGCGGATCCGTACGCCACCCAGCAGTACGGCCAGGACTACGGTCAGCCAGCGGACCCTTACGGCCAGCAGGGTTACGGCCAGCAGCAGGGCGATCCGTATGCCCAGCAGGGTTACGGCCAGCCCCAGGCCGACCCCTACGGCCAGCAGCAGGGCGGTTATGACCAGTACGGACAGCAGCCGGCGGCCGATCCTTATGGCCAGCAGCAGGGCGGCTATGACCAGTACGGACAGCCTGCGACCGCTGGCTACGGTCAGCAGGCCGGACCCCAGACCGGCTGGAACCAGCCGGCCGCCCCCAAGAAGAGCAACAAGGGCCTCATCATTGGCATTGTCGCCGTCGTAATCCTTGCGCTCGGCGGCGTCGGCACCTGGCTTGCCCTCGGTCCACTCAGCACGAAGGTCCTTGACAAGAGCGCCGTTGCCTCCGATGTCACCGCGCAGTACAACGATCAGTACCAGACGAAACTCAGTGGCTTCAAGTGCGACAAAGACCAGTTGAAGGTCGAAAAGGGCGCTGAGTACAAGTGCCATGCAAAGGCAGATGGTGGTGACAACGTCGACATCACGATCACGGTGACCAACGCCGACAACGGCGACTACACCTGGAAAGACGACCACCAGTAACTAACCACAGCCGCACTCTCGGGGCCGGTCAAGTCGCATCCGGGCGACTAGATCGGCCCCGATTGCGTGGGCGGCCGGTCAGAAGGTCCGTGTTGAAGCGCATCGGCGATCCGGCGTAGCGACGACTCGATACCCCAGGTCCGCCCCAGGACGCCGAGGGCTTCAGGGTCCGCTGGTTTCGTAGGCAACGTCGGGTCGATGTCGATTGTCAGGTCGCCGCGCACCTCGACCACACGGTTGGCGACGTCGAGGTAATCGCTCGACGCGATGAGGTTCTCGCGCTGTTTCGGTTTCAACGGTCCTTTGTCGGCCGGGTCGGCGGCGGCCGCCCGAATCGCAGCAAGGTCGCCGTACGCCTCGATCAGCCGCGCAGCAGTCTTTTCGCCGATCCCGGGTACGCCGGGCAGCCCGTCGGACGGATCGCCACGCATGACCGCGAAGTCGACGTACTGGTCACCTCGTACGCCGTACTTCGCGACCAGGTCGGGATTAGTGAGAACCTCGAGGTTGGACATACCCCGTGCCGTGTAGACCACGCGCACGCCTCGATCGTCGTCGACCAACTGGAACAGGTCCCGATCGCCGGTGACGGCCTCGATCGGTCCGGGCAACGTCTGCGCGAGCGTGCCGATGACGTCGTCGGCTTCGAAGCCTTCGACGCCTACCGTGCAGATCCCGAGTGCGGCAAGGGTTTCGATGATGACCGGCACTTGCGGGGAGAGATCGTCGGGCACTTCCTCGGCGCCATCGGAGCCGTCCTCGGCGACACGATGCGCTTTGTACGACGGAATCGCCTCGACCCGAAACGCCGGCCGCCAGTCGTAGTCGAGACACGCGACGAGCCCATCGGGCCGGCGGTCGCTGACCAACCGCGCGATCATGTCGAGGAATCCGCGGATCGCGTTGTTGGGCGCGCCGTTCGGCCCCTTCAACGTGTCGGGTACGCCGTAGTACGCGCGGAAGTAGAGGCTAGCGCTATCGAGCAGCATCGTGGTCACCGTGCCACTGTATTCACCGGTGAGGCTGGTGTCACCGACGACGCAGCCTGGCGCTCTCAATTCACCCCGAGGCAGGTGTCACTGGCGCCGTAATGTGGCACGCTCATTACATGACGCTCGCACCGGATAGCCCTGAAGAAATTCGTGCCCGGCTCGACAAGGTGGCACGCCTAGTCGCCGAATCCGCAGCCGACGCCGTCGTCCTGACTCCGGGCGCCGACCTTCGCTATCTCACGGGGTACGACGCGATGCTCAGCGAGCGGCTGACCTGCCTCGTCGTACCGGCGTCCGGGACGCCAATGCTCATCGCGCCGACGCTGGAAAAATCCCTTGCCGCCGCGAGCGTGGCCGCGGGGCTCGGTGTCGAGGTACGAGGGTGGGACGAGACCGACAACCCGTCCGACATGGTGGTGGACCTGGTCCCGCGGCCCACCGATCGACCCCGCGCGATTGCCGTGGCAGACAGGATGTGGGCGCAGCACCTTTTCGGAATCCACTACGCCGCGCCCGACGCGAAGCTCACCAGCGCGGCGACGATCATGGCAGCGATGCGGATGGTCAAGTCTGAGGTCGAGGTCGAGGCTCTTGCGCGTGCCGGCGACGCGATTGACTCCGTGCATGCGCAGATGGGCGAACTTCTGAAAGTCGGTATGGCCGAGAGGCAGGTCGCTCATGAGATCGCGGCGGCGATCCGGGCCAGCGGTCACGCCACCGTCGACTTCACGATCGTCGGTTCGGGGCCCAACGGCGCAAGCCCGCACCACGAGTACGCCGATCGGGTCATCAGTGCCGGGGACGTCGTGGTCGTCGACATCGGCGGGACCATGCCGGACGGCTATTGCTCCGACAGCACCCGCACCTACGTCGTTGGTGGTGAGCCGACCAAAGAGGTGAGCGAGTTCTACGACGTACTGCAGTCCGCACAAGAAGCCGCCGTACAGTTCGTCCGGCCCGGCGTGACCGCTGAAGAGATCGACGCGACGGCCCGCGAAATCATTACCACGGCCGGTCACGGTGAGCACTTCTTGCACCGCACCGGACACGGGATCGGGCTTGAGGTGCACGAGCATCCTTACATTGTCGAAGGCAACGATCGGACGATCGAGGCGGGAATGGCATTTTCTATCGAGCCCGGCATCTACCTGGAGGGTCGGTACGGCGCCCGGATCGAGGACATCGTCGTGTGCACCGACGACTCGGTACGACGACTCAACAACCGTGATCACGCCCTCGTCGCCCTGCCGGGGTAGATGTTTCGAACCGATCCGGTCGGGCAGGTCACCTGGTGATGCGACATCATCGGGAGATGCCCGCGCATTCCCCGAGCATCCTGTTCCACAACGGACGGATCGACGAACCGAGTACGACGACGCCTTCGACAGCCTTGCTGATTGAGGGCGATTCCATTGGCTGGGTCGGTAGCGAGGACGACGCTCCACGGCACGTGGCCGACCGTGTCGTCGACCTAGGCGGCCGGCTCGTCACGCCGGCGTTCGTCGACAGTCACGTGCACGCGACCGGCACCGGTCAGTCGATCCTCGGCCTGGACCTCACGGCGGCCCGGTCCAAGGCCGAGGCGTTACACATGGTCGCGACTTACTGCGAGTCGGCGGACACCGACTCCGTGCTGACCGGTCAAGGCTGGGACGAAACGCAGTGGCCGGAAAACGAGCCGCCGACGCTTGCCGAGCTCGACGCCGCGTGCGGTGACCGGCAGATCTACCTGACTCGGATCGACGCGCACTCGGGACTGGTCTCTTCTCGTCTCCGAGACCGTGTCGCTGGCGTTCACGGAGCGCTGGGTGCGCCGGAGGAAGCCGGCAGCGCGCATCTGCGACTGGCGGCGTACACCCTCGTGCACCAGTACGCCGGCGAACAGCTCACCAGCACGCAACGAACTGCTGCGCAGCGGGCGACACTTGATCGGTGCGCACAGCTCGGGATTGGCCTGATCGTCGAGATGGCGGGCCCGACCATATCTGGTGAGGCCGACATGGAGGCGCTGCTGCGACTCGCGGATTCGCCGGACACCATCGACGCCGCGGCCTACTGGGGAGAACTAGGGCGGACCGACATCGTCACCGAACTCGGACTGGCCGGCGCAGGTGGCGACCTCTTCTGTGACGGTGCAATCGGCTCACACACTGCCGCACTATCCACGCCGTACGCCGACGACGCCGGCACGGGGCATCTATGGCTGTCGAAAGAACAGGTTGCCAGTCACGTGCGCGCATGCACGCTCGCGGGCATTCAAGCCGGATTTCACGCCATCGGGGACGTCGCGGTGGGTGCGGTGATCGACGGCATCAGTGAGGTCGCGAACGAGCTGGGGGAGGCAGCGGTACGCGGGCTGTCGCACCGGATTGAACACTGCGAGATGGTGACGGGCGCGCAGATCACGACGATGTCCAGGCTCGGTCTGGTCGCCTCTATGCAGCCCATGTTCGACCGGGCATGGGGCGGCGATGACTCGATGTACCGCCAGCGGCTTGGCGAGCGTTCCGCGTTACTCAACCCGATCGCCACCTTGCGCGCGGCCGGCGTACCGCTGGCGTTCGGCTCGGATGCTCCGGTCACACCACTCGACCCGTGGGCCTCGGTGCAGGCGGCAGTATTTCACCGCACGCACGATCAACGGATCTCGGCCCGCGCGGCGTTCTCGGCTATGACCCGCGGCGGGTGGCGGGCGTTGCGCCGCGACGGCGGTGCGGGGACTCTGCGAACTGGGGCTCCCGCATACGTCGCGGTCTGGGATACCGAGGGCATCGTTTTGCCTACGGCGGAGGGTTTCGCCGCACCGACCTGCGCGGCAACGATTGCCGGCGGACGCGTCGTACACAACACCGGCTTGATCCCTAACTGAGCAACGCGCATACACGAAGCGTGAGACGATGGGTCGTTCGACCAACGACCGTTCCCGTTGGCCGATTGTCAACTTCTGCAGCTCGAGGAAAGGCAGCTTAGTGCGGCGTTTCATTGTCGCGATCGTCGTCGCGGTTGCCGGCGGGTTGCTGATGGCGTTGTCCTTTCCTCCGGCGGGTGCGTTGCGTCCGCTGGCGGTTGCCGGCCCGCTCTTGCTGGCACTGTCGGTGCGTGGTCTGCGTGCCCGTACGGCGTACCTCGTTGCGTTCGTGTTCGGTATGGCGTTTTTCGTGCCGCATATCGCGTGGGCGGGGGAGTTCCTCGGCTGGCTGCCGTGGACAGCGCTGGCGGTGTATCAATCGGTGTTCGTCGGCTTCCTCGGACCGGCACTGGTGGCGATCTTCCGGCTCCGTGTCTGGCCTGTCTGGGCTGCTTGCGCCTGGGTCGGGATGGAGGCGCTGCGTTCCCGCTACTTGTTTGGTGGGTTCCCGTGGGGTCGGCTCGGCTTCAGTCAGGACGCGGGGCCGTTCACTCCTTGGGTCGCGTACGGCGGCATACCTCTGCTGTCGGCGATGGTCGCCCTGTGTGGGTTTCTGCTTGCCGAAGCATGGATTCGTGCGCAGGCGGGTTTCCGCTCGACAAGGCGACCGAATTGGCGCACGACATTCACCCGGCCGGTGCTGGTCGTAGCCGGCTGCGCGTTGCTCATCCCGCTGCTCGGTTCGCTCGGCTGGCTCACGATCAACAGTGGCAGCGATTCCAAAGTGCCGACCACTGTCGTCGCGGTTATCCAGGGCAACGTGCCGCGTGAAGGGCTCGAGTTCAACGCGCAGCGCCGCGCCGTACTCGATAATCACGTCAAGGAGACCTTCAAACTGGCCGCCGATATCGACTCGGGCAAGTCGCCGCAGCCGACCGTCGTACTGTGGCCCGAGAATTCGTCGGACATCGACCCGTTTGTGAATGAAGACGCGTCGACTGAGATTCAGGCGGCCGCCGATGCGGTCAATGCGCCGATTCTGGTCGGTGCCGTTGCTAATGGCCCAGGCGATCACCCGCTGAACATGGCCGTGATGTGGTGGCCTAGTAATGCCGCGAAGCCTGGTCCTGGGCAGAAGTACGTGAAGCGGCATCCGGCGCCGTTCGCCGAGTACATCCCGTACCGTTCGTTCTTCCGCAAGATCACCCCGATGGTCGATGAGGTGCGCGCGGACTTCCTCGCCGGAAAACGGGTGGGCACCTTTAACATCGCCCGGGACGGCGCGAAGCCGTTTGTGCTCGGCGACGTCATCTGCTTCGAGGTGGCGTACGACGGACTGGTCGCGGACACGGTCAGGGACGGCGCAAAGATCCTGACCGTACAGACCAACAATGCGACGTTTGGGCACACTAACGAGGCGGCACAGCAGTTCGCGATGAGCCGGCTGCGGGCAATCGAGTTTGATCGCACGGTCCTGTCGGCGTCAACCAGCGGAATCAGCGGCATCATCCTGCCGGACGGCACGGTCATCGACAAGTCGGGCCTGTACGAACCTGCAAAGTACGTCGGCACCGTGCCGCTGATGAGCACGACCACGGTCGCGGCCTGGGTCGGTCCGTGGCCGGAATACCTGATGTGTGTGGCCGCGCTGTGTGGGATCGTGATCGGATTTCTTCGGCGTCCACGCACCCGACGAAGGTCCCGCGAGAAGAGTGCCGATCCTGTCGAGATGACGGCTGCCGACGCGGTGGTGACGTGAGCGTTCCTGACCCGCGGACCGGAGGTCTCACTCCGATTGAGCGAATCCTGATCGTGATCCCGACGTACGACGAAGTTGGCAACCTCGAAGGAACCGTGGCCAGGGTGCGTCACGAGTTGCGTGCGGCCGACATCCTCATTGTGGACGACAACTCGCCGGACGGTACCGGTGCACTTGCCGACAACCTGAGTGCCGAGGACCGGCAAGTCCATGTCCTGCATCGGCAGGGCAAAGAAGGGCTCGGACGCGCCTACGTCGCGGGCTTCCACTGGGCGCTCGATCACGACTACACGATCATCGTGGAGATGGACGCAGACGGTTCGCATCAGCCCGAAGAACTACCCGCGCTACTGGCCGGCCTGCACGGCGTCGACGCGGTTGTCGGTGCCCGATGGGTGGCTGGCGGCGACGTACGTGACTGGTCAAGGTCGCGCGTATGGCTCTCACGCGCGGCCAACCGTTACGTGCGGATAATGCTGGCAATCGATCTCAACGATGCAACGTCCGGGTTTCGCGCCTACCGAGCCGGCGTACTGCGGACGGTGGATCTGACATCTGTGGAATCGACCGGCTACTGCTTCCAAATCGACGTGTCAAGACGAGTGGTGCGCGCTGGATTCACGGTGCGCGAAGTACCGATCACCTTTGTCGAACGTACCGTTGGAGACAGCAAAATGTCGGGCGGCGTCTTTTTCGAGTCGCTGGTCAACGTGACTCGCTGGGGCATCGCAGACCGTTTCACGCAGGTACGACGCGCGGTCTCACGATCCTTCAGACGCACCCCTAACACTGATTGATCGCAGCTCACTCGGCAGCCGAAATGTGGATACTCCTGGTCCTCCGCTGGTCGAACTTGCTCGCGAGTTGCCCTCGTTGGTGGAGAGAGCTAGGGACTTGCCCCGAGTGAGCGAAGCGAATCGATTCGGGGGATCCGAGACCCGTTAGCCGCGCATGTCTGTGCGCTGATTCGTGGTCGCGCCGGTCGCAGCGCTGGATGCCGATCAGGCGGATCGTGCAGATCACGCCGAGGTATGGAGTCACCTGGTTTAGGCGGCGGTTTTCTTCTTGTTGCGCGTGGTGCGGCGGGGTGGTGTTTTACGTCCTGGCGGGTAGGTGGTGTAGCGGCGGCCGGTGGGACTGGTCCAGTCGATACTCGCGTCGTCGTGGAGGACTAGTCGCCATCCGGTTTGGTGTTTCACTCGGTGGTGGAGTTCACACAGCGCGATCAGGTTCGTGTCGGCGGTCGGCCCGTTCGGGTATTCAATAACGTGGTCGAGGTGGCAGTACTCGGCTGTGCGGGCGCAGCCGGGGAAGCGGCACGTCACGTCCCGGGTGATGACGCGGCGGCGCATGTCTGCTGGTGGCCGGTAGCGGGTCTTCCCGACGTCGTAGACGATGCCGGTGACTGGGTCGTGAAGGACCCGGCGCCAGCGGGCGTCGGCGGCGAGGTGGCGGGCGAGGTCGGGGTCGACCGGTCCGATGCCGTCGATGATCGCGGCGTGCCGTTCATCGATGAGGTCACCGGCGCGCCACCGGGTCGTTCCGGTGTGTGGGCAGCTCGGATCACCGCCGCTGCTGCTTCGGACGTCGTTGGTGCTGGTGTCGACGGGATCTGACTGGTCGGGTGGGTGCGCGGTTTGGCTGGCGGTCTCGTCGATGTCCAGGCATGGCTGATCGCATCCGATGCTGTTACTACCGTCGCGGTCAGTGTCGTGAACCCCTGGGTCGGGTGGTCTGTTGTTCCGGTTATCCGGATTTGGCGGCTGGTCGCCGCGGTCGGGTGGGCTGTCGGTGTCTGGAGGCAGACTGCTCCCGTCGTCGTGTGCGTGGCTTCTGTTTGGGTCGGGGCTGGTGGTGCTGGTGTCGGGATTGGTGGCGTGGTCGCTGCCGGCGAGGAGGTCGACCGGGATCGTGACATCCAAATGCACCTCTGGTGGGGTGGGGATGGTGAGGTTGATGTGGGCGGCGAGTTGCCGGATCAGGTCCCAGAGTTCGGTGACTCGTTCGGCCTCTGCTGGGTCGATCAACGCGAACACGCCACGGTCGTCGGGGTCCCATAGGGCGCGGGTGAGTGGGTCCGCGTCGTCGTTGTCGGGGGTGTGCGGATCGGGTTGGGGTTCGTCTCGGTCGTCGAATATCGGTAGTGGTAGTGCGCGGTAGGGGTTCTGTTCGTCCGCGTCGAGATCCACCATGTCGGCGTCGGCCTCGATCTTGGTCTCGTTTTCGGTCTCGGCCTTGCTGTCGTTGCTACCGGCGTTGTTGTTGTTTCTCGTTGGTGCCTCGGTGTCGTGAGCGCGGTCGTCGGGTTGTCCGTGGCCGTAGTCCGCTGCCGGTTCGTCTTCGTCTCGCGGCGCCGGCCACGCCGGCGCGTCACTGTCGTTACCGGTGCCGCTGTCGGTACCGGTGCCGCTGTCTGTACCGGTCTCACTGTCTGTACCGGTCTCACTGTCGGTACCAGTCCCGCCGGGGGTGCAGTCATTGCCGTGGTCTGTGGCACTATCACCGCGACCGCCGCCGCCGGTTCGGTGGTCGCGGTACTGGCCGGTGTCGCCGGGTTCATTGTCCTGACCGCGACCGCGACCGCGACCGCGACCTCGACCGTCGTCGCCGTCGGTTCGGTGGTTCGTGGTTTTGGCGGGGTGGGTGTGGAATACCGCGGGTCCTAGCACGCAGGCCAGCAGCGCGTCGATACGGCGTTGCGCGTGGGTACGCGGATCATCGGCGTCGGCGGTGTCGGCCAGCGCGTCGAGGGCGAGGTCGAGCGCGCGTGCGTGGGGGAGGGGCAGGTCGCCGAG